>CAKUKJ010000433.1 GCA_934662525.1 uncultured Coriobacteriales bacterium
GCGTTCCAGGTGAAGGGCAACGACATCGGCCACATCAACTCCAAGTGGCAGTGCGAGCGTCACGGTGTGCCCGAGTACAGCCCGGCCGACTTCATCAGCGAGTATCAGATCTGCTGTGCCAACCGCGCACAGCCCACGCTCGTGAGCGAGTTCGCCAACCGCTCCGGCGAGGCCTTCGACTGGCTGGTGGAAAATCTCTCCGAGGAGGAGCTCGACAGCGTCAACTGCCTGAACTGGCCCGTGGCCGACGGCTACAACTACAAGAAGGGCCTGTTCCACTCCTACGTGGGCACGCCCAACTTCGGCGGCGTGGGCACCACGAGCGAGCCTCTCGTGGGCCTGCAGGAGGTCGTGCTGCGCTCCCAGCAGACCGCCAAGGACAACGGCGCCGAGTTCATCTTTGACGCGAAGGGCGTCAAGCTCGTGCACTCCGACGACGACACCGAGGTAACGGGCATCATCGCCCAGAAGGGCGACGGCACCTACATTCAGGTGAACGCCAAGGCCGTCGTGCTCGCTGCCGGCGACTTCGGCGGCAACCCCGAGATGTACAACGCCCTGTGCTACGAGAACTACGGCCTGGGCGAATACCGCGACCTGGGCGCCATGATGGGCTGCGACGGCAGCGGCATCCAGCTGGCCATGCGCATGGGCGCCAAGTTCGAGATCGGCACGGGCGGCGATATGTCAACCCAGGCGCCACTCTTCCAGGGCCCGCTCGAGTGCACCGAGACCCTGTGGCTCAACGACTCGGGACGCCGCTTCACCAACGAGAGCTACGGCATGCCGTTGCTCTCCCTTGCCGCTGCTGCGCGTCTGGACTCCGACAACATCTACTCCATCTGGGACGCCAACTGGCGCGAGGATCTGCTCAACCAGATTGCCGGCCACATGGGTCTCAAGAACTGGAGCGAGGAGAGCGTCGACGCTATCGCCGAGTGGATGGACGCCGCCCCCAGCTCGGGCGCAGACGGCTACACCACCCCCGACTCCGGCATGGGCGGCAAGACCTTCTGGTGCGCCGACACCATCGAGGAGCTGCTGGGCTACCTGGGCTTCGAGGGCAAGGCGCTCGACAACGCCAAGGCCGCAATCGACAAGTACAACGCCGCCATCGAGGCCGGCGTCGACAACGAGTTCGGCAGCGACACCTCCACGATGTGCGCCATCGCGGAACCCCCGTTCTACGGCTACAAGACGAGCTGCCGCGCAGGCGGCGGCATCCTTGCCCTGTGCACCGTGGCGGGCCTGCTCGTCAATGCCGACCAGCAGGTGCAGGGCCAGGGCTTCAAGGTCATCAAAGGCCTCTACGCCACCGGCAACAACTCCGGCGGCCGCTTCCCCCTGGGCTACAACGGCATCATGAACGGCGTCTCCATCGGCATGGCGCTGACGCTGGGCATGGTTTTGGGCGAGCATCTCGCCGAGGAGGTCGCCGAGTAAGAAGGTGGGGGAGGCCAAGCATCGCTGGTTTCGCAAGGTCTTAGCAACAACAGACATTTTAAGCAAAGAGTAGTGCTAAATCGGTAATTACACGCTACGCTAAGATTTAAATGCATGTTGTTTCAAGCCCGGCAATAACACGGCTGCATGACCGCGCCACCCATATGGACGCAACAGGCCCCGGCAGCGTCGCTGCCGGGGCCTCCCAATGCATCAGCTCCCATATAGCTCAAACGCCCAAGGCCACAAGCACATCCCTAAATCTGCCGCAACAGGTTGACGGTCTCGATGGCTCCCAGTGCGCACTCGTAGCCCTTGTTGCCAACCTTGGCGCCGGCGCGGTCGATGGCCTGCTCCAGGTTCTCGGTGGTGATGACGCCGAACATCACCGGCACGCCGCACTTGAGCGAGGTCTGCGCCACGCCCTTGGCCACCTCGCTGCACACGAGGTCGTAATGCGAGGTGGCGCCGCGAATGACGCAGCCCAGCGCAATGACCGCGTCGTACTTGCCGCACTCGGCCATCTTCTGTGCCACAAGCGGAATCTCAAACGCCCCCGGCACCCAGGCCACGCTCACATCCTCGTCGGGCACACCGTGGCGGTGCAGCCCGTCGAGCGCCCCGGAGAGCAGCTTGTTCACAATGAACTCGTTGAACCTGCTCGCCACAATCCCCACCTTGATACCCTCGTTAACGACATTTCCCTCAATAACACGCACAGCCATAATGACCTTCCTTTCAATCGGTTTCTTTACTCGCGCATAGACGCCCTGCGCAGACGGCGAGTTAGCTTGCGTGGAAGAAGGCTTCGTTCAGCGCGAGTTCCGCAGAAGGTTGAGGCTTGCAGCCTCAACCTTCGAGGACTGTTTGAGCGAGGAACAAAGTCTTCTTCCAGGGTACGCCAGCTACGCCGACAGCGCCGTCTCAAATATGTGTCCCATCTTGCTCGCCTTCACCTCCAGGTAATGCCTGTCGCACTCATGCGCGTGAATCTCGATCGGCACGCGCTCCACGATCTGCACCCCAAAGCCCTCCAGGCCATAGACCTTGGCAGGGTTGTTGGTGAGCAAGCGGATCGTCTTGCACCCCAGGTTGCGCAGAATCTGCGCGCCGCTCCAGTATTCGCGCAGGTCAGGCGCAAACCCAAGCGCCTCGT
>CAKUKJ010000434.1 GCA_934662525.1 uncultured Coriobacteriales bacterium
TTGAACTCGATACTCGCCCGCGAGGTCACCCCGGGGGGCATCAACAGGGTCGCGCGCATCTCCGGCGTGTAGGCCGCCACGTAGCGCGGCACCTCGGGGCGCGTCCCCACAAAGCTCATCGTGCCGCGTAGGATGTCGAACAACTGCGCGAACTCGTCGAGCCTGCACTTGCGTATGACCGCACCAACACGCGTGATGCGGGCGTCGCCCGCGCTCGTCACCTGTGCGCCCCTACTCTCGGCATCGACACACATTGTGCGAAACTTGAATATTCGGAACGACTCCCCGTAGCGGCCCACCCGCTCTTGACGGAAGAACACCGGGCCCGGAGAGTCCAGCTTGATGGCAACAGCCAATATCAGGAACAGCCACCAGGTCAGCGCCAACAGGAACAGTGACCCGCACACGTCAAAAGCACGCTTGGCGGCAAGCCCCGCTCGGTGCCGCACCAGTTCGTCATAGTAGGGACGCACCTCTTCGGAACGCATGTCCCTAGGCAGGTCCGCCCATGCTCGAAGGGACACTAGGCGCGGCCCCCCTTGAGGCACACCTGAAAACTCTCGATTACGTAGCCCACCTCTTCGTCGGTCAGGCGAGTATGCAAAGGAAGAGTCACCTCATTCTCGAAATGCGCGTAGGAGTTCGGGAAGTCGATTATGTCGAAGCCCAGATCCTTGTAGGCGGTATGCATGGGCAGTGGCTTGTAATGCACATTTGTGGCCACTCCCGCCTCGGCCATCTCGGTGATAATCGCGTTCCTGCGTGCGACGTCAACGCCGGGCACGCGGCAGATGTAGAGGTGACCCGACGACTCATGCTCAGCGGTGAAATGCTCGAGCGGCTCCACACCCAAGGGCTTCAGCGCCTCATCGTAGCGGGCGATAATCTCCCTGCGGCGGGCCAGCATGCCCGGGTAGCGACCCAGCTGCACCAGGCCCAGCGAAGCTTGGATGTCGGTCATGTTGCACTTATACCAAGGCCCCACGATATCGTATTCCCAGGCACCCAGCTTGGTCTTGGCCAGTGCGTCCTTGCTCTGGCCGTGTAGGCTCAAAAGTTGCAGCCTGTGGTAGAGCTCCTCGGTGTCTACCCCGGGAATAGCCCGCCAAGCCAAGCAGCCACCTTCGGCAGTAGTCAGATTCTTCACTGCATGGAAGCTGAACGAGCTGAAGTCGGCGATGGAGCCCACCATCCGCCCATGCCAGGTAGCGCCAAGCGCGTGGGCGGTGTCGGCACACACGGCGACGCGGCCCAGGGCTTCTTGAATCTCGCCCCTCGGCCTGAACAGGTCACGCTTGGACTCGACAATCTGGAAGATACGGTCATAGTCGCATGGTACGCCGCCCAGGTCCACCGGGATTATAGCCTTCGTATTCTCGTTGACGGCCGCTTCCACAGCGTCGTAATTCATCTCATAGCTGTCCGGCCGGCAGTCCACCAGCACCAGCCTGGCACCCACGTGGCAGACAACGGAGGCACTCGCTGTGTAAGTGTACGCCGGCACTATCACCTCGTCACCCGGCCCGACCCCCAGAAGGCGCAGCGCCATCTCGGCGCAAGCGGTCTGTGAGTTCAAGCAGCATACGCGGTCGGCATGCAGGTAGTCGGCCAACCTTCGTTCGAATTCCTTGGTCCGGGGCCCAGTCGTAATCCAACCCGAGCGAAGAGCTTCGGCAACTTCATTAATCTCTGTCTCGGTGATGTCGGGCGGAGAAAACGGTATGTTCATCTTCACGGTCATCTCTTTTGCCTCTATCCGTCTAGTCGTTGTACTGCGGGTGATATGTGGGCACGACCTCGGCGAGGACGGCTTTGATCTCGTCGTTCGTGCCGTCCAGGCACGCCTCGAGCTTGTGGAGCTTCTCCTGCATGGCGGCAAGGTCGTCGGCCTCGCCGGTGGAGATGCGGATGCGGGGGTCGTCGGTGGGCAGGAGCTTCTCGGTGTCCATGAGCAGCTCCTCGTACATCTTCTCGCCGGGGCGCAGGCCCGTGACCTTGATCTCGATGTCGCGGCCGGGCTTGAGGCCGGAGAGCGTCACCAGGTTCACCGCGAGGTCGTAGATCCTCACGGGCTCGCCCATGTCGAGCACGAAGATCTCGCCGCCCTTGGCCAGCGCGCCTGCCGTGATCACCAGGCGGCTCGCCTCGGGGATGGTCATGAAGTAGCGTGTGATGTCCTTGTGCGTGACGGTGATGGGGCCGCCCTGCGCGAGCTGGCGCTTGAACAGCGGGATGACGCTGCCGTGGCTGCCCAGCACGTTGCCGAAGCGCACCGCCGTGAAGACCGTCTTGGAATGGCGCGCGTAGTACTGCACGATCATCTCGTCGAAGCGCTTGGTGGCGCCCATGACGTTGGCGGGGTTCACGGCCTTGTCGGTGGAGATCTGCACGAAATGTCCGCAGCCGTACCTGTCGGCCAAGCGCACCACGTTGAGCGTGCCGAACACGTTGTTTTCGATTGCCTCGCGGGCGTTACGCTCCATGAGGGGCACGTGCTTGTGGGCCGCCGCGTGGAACACGACCTCGGGCCTGTACAGTTCGAAGCACTTGCCGATGGCGGGCATGTGCGTGATGGAGCCGATGAACACTCGGATGT
>CAKUKJ010000435.1 GCA_934662525.1 uncultured Coriobacteriales bacterium
GGCCGGCGTACGACGGGTCGCTCACGATCTCCTGGTAGCCCACCATGGAGGTGTTGAACACGACCTCGCCGAAGGTCTCGCCCTCGGCGCCGCAGGCCATGCCCTCAAACACGCTGCCGTCCTCAAGGGCGAGAAGGGCCTTGGGGGTGGAGCCGTCATCAATCAATGGGTTCACTGGGAAACCACCTCTCCGTTCGCAAGAATGGCCTTGCCCTCGACGAAGGCATACAGGGCGCGGCCCGTAAGGGTCTGCCCGATGAAAGGCGAGTTTTTGGCGCGGGACTCAAGATAGTCCTCGCTCACCGTGAAGCTCAAAGCGGGGTCGACGACCGTGAGCGTGGCCTCGCAGCCCTGCTCGACCGCGACGCGGGGCAAGCGGCAGATCTGACGGGGGCGCACGCACATGGCGTCGACGAGACGCGTCCAAGTCATCTTGCCCGTGTTGACGAGATGCGTGAGGATGAGCGGGAGCTCGGTCTCCAAGCCAACGATGCCGAAGGGCGCGACCTCGAACTCAAGCGCCTTCTCATGCGCGGCGTGGGGGGCATGGTCGCTCACGACGCAGTCGATGCGGCCGTCGCACAGGGCCTCCTGGAGGGCCAGCATGTCCTCGCGGGTGCGCAGCGGCGGGTTCATCTTGTAGTTCGTGTCGTAATCGTCGGTGATGTCGTCCTCGCACAGGAAGAGGTGGTGCGGGCAGACCTCGCAGCTGACCTCCACGCCGCGCTCCTTGCCCTGGGCGACCATGTCGGCCGCGCGGGCCGTGGTGACGTGGGCGATGTGCAGGGGGCACCCCGTGAGCTCGGAGAGCAGGATGTCGCGCGAGACCTGCACCTCCTCGCCCTGGGCGGGCCAGCCGGCAAGGCCCAGGCGGCTCGAGGCGACGCCCTCGTTCACCACGCCCTTGCCCACGACCGACTCGTCCTGGCAATGGCTGATGGCGACGCGGTCGAACTGGGCGATGTAGTCCATGGCCGTGCGCAGCATGCCGGCCGACTGCACGCCGCGGCCATCGTCGGAGTAGCCGCAGACGCCGGCCTTGTAGAGGTTTCCGATCTCGGCGAGGCTGTCGCCGGCCTCGCCCTTGGTGATGGCGCCGATGGGGTGCACGCGCGCAAGGCCCGCCTTCTCGGCCTTGGCGACCTGATAGACGACGACCGGCGCGTCGTCACAGACCGGCTTGGTGTTGGGCATCGTGCACACGTCGGTGTAGCCGCCCTTGGCGGCCGAGCGCACACCGCCCTCGATGGTCTCCTTGTACTCCAGGCCCGGGTCGCGGAAATGCACGTGCATGTCAACGAGGCCGGGGATGACGTACTTGCCGGCAAGGTCGAGGACCTCGCAACCCTGCGGTGCCTCGATGCCCTCGCCCACCTGGGCGATCGTGCCGTCGTCGGCAATGAGGACGTCGCAGGCGCCGTCGAGTGCGACCTGGGGGTCGACGACGTGGCCTCCCCTAAGCAATAGCATTGCCTTCACCTCCAAGGAGAAGATAGATGACGGCCATACGCACGCTCACGCCTGCGTTGACCTGGCTCGTGATGAGCGAGTTGGCGGCGTCGGCCACCTGCGAGCACATATCGACGCCGCGGTTGATGGGACCGGGGTGCATGACGACGGCCTGAGGCGCCATGAGCTTGGCGCGGCGCTCGTCGAGGCCGAAGAGAAGCGAGTAGTCCCTCGTGGAGGGGATCGTCGCGCCCTCCATGCGCTCCTGTTGGACGCGCAGCATGTACACGACGTCGAGGTCGGGCAGGACGGAGTCGAAGTCGCGCGCGACCTTGGCGCCAAGGGCGTCGGGGCGGGCAGGCAGGAAGGGGCCCGGGCCGATAAGCGTGACCTCGGCGCCCATCTTCACAAGCGCGGGAGCCAGCGAGCCCACGACGCGCGAGTGCACGGAGTCGCCCACGATGCCCACGCGCAGGCCGTCGATATGGCCGAAGCGCTTGCGCATGGTGTAGAGGTCGAGAAGGGCCTGCGTGGGATGGGCATGCTTGCCGTCGCCTGCGTTGACCACGCGCGCGTGCTGGGTGGTGGCGGCCACGATGTTGGGGGTGCCTGCGTTCTTCGCGCGGCAGATGTACATGTCCACGCCCATGGAGTCGAGCGTCTTCACCGTGTCGACGAGCGACTCGCCCTTCACCACCGAGCTTGACGAGCCGGCGACGGCGAGCGTGTCGGCGCCCAGGCGCTTGCAGGCGAGCTCGAAGGAGCTCTTCGTGCGCGTGGAGGGCTCGAGGAACAGGTTCACCACCGTGCGGCCGCGAAGCGTCGGCAGCTTCTTGATGGTGCGCGAGTTGACCTCCTCGAAGGTGCGTGCGGTATCGAGAATCTGCTCGATGTCGTCAACGGTGAGCTCGGGGGTGTTGATGAGGTTGCGCACGCTTAGCATGCCGTCCTCCCTTCATGTCGGGCGGCCTTGAAGCGGGTCCAGTCCTGGGCGTCCCAAATCTCGACGGCCGTCTTGCCGTCGTAGGGCTCCAGGCACACATGGACGGTCTCGTTGTGGGAGGACGGGACGTTCTTCCCCACGTAGTCGGCGCGGATGGGCAGCTCGCGATGTCCGCGATCCACCAGCACCGCCAGCTGCACCC
>CAKUKJ010000436.1 GCA_934662525.1 uncultured Coriobacteriales bacterium
GGTCGAGGTAGAACGTCCTGAGCTGGCTTGCGAGCAGCATGCCCTTGTACACGATGACGCGTGCGCTCATGGAGCACACGTAGAAGATGTCGTCCTGCGGCAGGCCCATGCCGGCCGCGCGCTTCTCGATTGCACGACGGGCGATGTAAAGGGCGCGCTCGAACTCCATGCCCCTCTCGACGCTGCCGGGCCGCACCATGAACGCCTGCCAGATGCGCGGCTGGCAGGCCTGCGCCGTCACGCCCAGGTCGTGGGCATCCACGGGCACCTCGCGCCAGAAGAGCACGGGAAGGCCGTTCTCCGTGCAGCATTGCTCCACAAGCTCGCGCGCCTGTGCGAAAAGCCCCTCGTCACGCGGCAGGAACAGCATGGCCACGCCGTAATCGCCCTCGTCGGGCAACAGCCGGCCGCACTTCTGGGCCTCCTTGCGGAAGAAGCGGTGCGGCACCTGGAACAGAATCCCGGCGCCGTCGCCGGTGTTGGACTCAAGCCCCGCGCCGCCGCGGTGGTCCATGTTGAGGAGTACCGACAAGGCGTCGCCGAGCATCTGGTGCGTGCGGACTCCCTTTATGTTGGCAAGCGCGCCGATTCCACAGGCGTCGTGCTCGAACTCGGGGCGGTACAGTCCCCATGCCTTAGGCGGCAAGGTGGCGGGTGCGTTCATACAGACCTCCAACGTGAATGCATGCGGGCGCCTCCGAGCGACGGGCCTGAAACATGTCCGACAAGAAGCGTCTCAATGGCATATTTAAATGTCGCGCCCGTTTGTTTCGAATGAGAAAATGCGCACGCAGTTTGCCAAACCGTAACAATGGCGACAGCTTGTAAACACCGCTGTGGTCAAACGGCGTTGATTGATTTGCTCGGCAATTGAAATGGTTCTGCAACACATCCTTTTTAATCTCTGCGATAATAATTCGATTGGTGAAGGACGTTCTAGAGGCGCCAGACCCACGGGGGGTTGAGATGCACCACAAGACAGCCTTGTTTCTTTCGCAAACAGCCGACGGGCATGAGCGCATGCGCCGCCTGTCATCGGTGCTCGACGTCTCCATCCTGCTGGCGAGCGTGTCGCGCTTCTCACAGGCGGTGCTCGAGCGCGAGTTCGACCTCGTCGTGCTCGAGACGAACGGCGTGCAGGCAGGGCAGATCGAGAACATCGAGATGACGTTGGCCGACAGCTCGACTCCCATGCTGCTCGTCGTGAGCGAGGCGCAGATGCCTGACCTGCACCTGCCCATGCGCCCCGTCGCGGACTTCATCTGCACCACTGCGAGCGACGCCGAGTATGCCGTGCGCATCCGCCACCTGCTGTGGCCCGGCGAGGAAACCGGCGACGACGACGTGGTGAAGATCGACGAGCTCGTGGTGAACCTCGCCACCTACCAGGTGCGCGTGGGGGATGCGCCTGTCGACCTCACCTATATGGAGTACTCGCTGCTCGCCTTTATGGTGACGCACCCCGGGCGCGCCTATTCGCGCGAGACCCTTTTGCGCCGCGTGTGGGGCTTCGACTACTGCGGGGGGTCGCGCACCGTTGACGTGCACGTCCGCCGCATCCGCGCCAAGCTGGGCCCGCAGATCTCCAACCACATCGAGACGGTCCGAGGAGTGGGATACCTCTTCAGGCTGTAGGTCTAGGTTTTAAAGGTATTCAAGCTGTCTTATAAGCTTGTTGTTCACGCCGCAACGACGTGACGCATGGGGGAAGGCCCCAGTCTGGCGCAGTTCCGCAGTGCTCCGACAGAGTCGGAGCGGTACGAGGACTGTTTGAGCACAGACTGGGGCCTTCCCCTTTTGGGAGTCTTTCTGCCTTAGAGCCACTCCGTGACCTTGCTGATGAGCGGCGTCGGCATGCAGCCGCCGAGGTACTTGCCCCAGCCGGAGTTCATGATGGGGAAGAAGAAGAGGCGGCGCGCGATGTTCTTGCGGATGGCCTTGAGGCTCTCTTCGTACAGGGAGGCCGCGCCGGATCCTTCCCGGGCAGCGCGCACGACGGCGGAGCCTGCGAGCTTGCCTGAGTTGAGGGCAAACGAGATGCCCTCCCCCGAGCTGGGCGACATGATGCCGGCTGCCTCGCCTGCCATGAGGACGCGCCCCTGTCCTGCAATGATATCGGAGGCCGAGCGCACCTGGATGGCGCTTCCGCCTTCGCGGCGCACGGCGGCCCCGAAGTCGTAGCGCTGCGCCCACGTCTCGATCGCCTTCTCGTGCATGGCGGTGATGCCCTTGGTCTTGGGGAAGAACACCGAGCCGATGATGGCGACGTCGCCTTTGGGCACGATGTAGCCGTACCCGTAGGCCGGGTCGATGTGGCGCGAGTAGATGCAGTCGAAGTACGGCTCGATTGCGCCTGGTTCAATCGTTACGTATTCTTGCACGGTCGTGTAGCACTGCGTCTGGGGCCATGCGGCATGGGCCTTGCGCACCGCAGAGCGCGCCCCGTCGGCGCCGATGACCCAACGGGCATGCACGTGTGCGGCGCCCTGGGCTTTGCGTACCTGCACTTCGACGCCGTTTGCCGTCTCGGAGCAGCTTGTGAACGACGTGCGGTCCCATACGTCCACGCCGCCGGGCAGAAGGCCCAGGAG
>CAKUKJ010000437.1 GCA_934662525.1 uncultured Coriobacteriales bacterium
TCCGCGCCGCGCTGGATGCGCCCATCGGCGCGCCCGCCATCGAGCAGGTTGTGCACCCCGGCGAGAAGATCGCCATTGCCGGGCACGTGTGGATTGTGGAGGAGGTGGACCACAAGCGCCACGTGGTGTACTGCACGCAGGTGAAGGGCAAGGTGCCAGCCTACTTCGGCGAGGTGGCGGGCGACATCAACACCCATGTGCTCGAGCGCATGCAGCGCGTGCTGGCCGAGGATACCGAGTATCTGTACCTTATGGGCAACGCCCGCGCCCGTCTTGCCGAGGCGCGCCATGTCGCGCGTGCCGCCGGCTTGGTCGAGGGGCCACGCACAGTCGCAGGAAGCCTGCCGAAGCCTGTTGCGCGGCTTGCGAGCCAGGCTGCAGACGACGCCGTGTGGGGCGCCGGCCCGGGGGACTGGGAGGCGCCTGGCTTTGCCGGCAGCCCGGCCGGCAGTCGCGCGGGCGAACTCGGCCGCACGCCTGATGTCGTCGATGCCGAGGCGTCGCCTATCGGGCAGGCGGGCGAGGCGCTCATGCGTTCTGATGACGCGGGGGCCTTCCCCCTTGAGGGTGCCTCGCCCCTCGCTCCAGGCGATTGGCTCATCAACTTGGGCGGCGACACCTGGGCGCTCTTCCCCTGGCTCGGCACCTATGCGTTCATGGCGCTCGAGCGGCTCATCAAGATAAAGTGCGCCCCGCAGCTCGGCATCAAGGGCGTCGACTCGGCAAAGCCCTACTACATCCAGTTCCGCATGCCGGGCACGCGCGAGGACTTTTTACGCGTCGTGCAGCTTGAGGCGCTGGGCCTTGCCGACCCCATGGAGCTCGTGTATCCCGAGGAAGTGCCCATCTTTGACAAGTACGACGAGTTCGTGCCCGAGTCGCTCGTGCGCAAGGGGTTTGCCTATGGCGTGCTCGACATCGAGGGCATGCGCGAGCGGGTGCTCGGCTGGGAATAGCAGGTACTATACTGGCATAGTCGCCGCCAAACGCTCGTTTCAAAGGAGAGGATGCTTGTATGAGGAAAGAAACGCTCGCTGCCATCGTTGAGGCGCTGCAGGCAGGAAAGACCCCGGTCTTTCCGGTGGAAGACTTCCCGTGCTTTGCGCCTGAGGTGCTGGCCGGCAAGGAGAACGTTACCCCTGTCACGCTCGACGCGCTTGTGCGCGGCATCACGAAGGCTGACATCCCCACGTTCGAGCGCGCTATTGCGGCCATGGACGCAGGCGAGCTTGCCTGGATCGGCTTCAAGCTCGTGTTTGGCCCCGCTGCTGCCCAGGCAAACGTCGACAACGAGGTCACCAAGAAGTATGGCGAGGTCGGCTCAGCCGATGGCGAGCCGCTCGTGTTCTTCTGCTCCGACGCCAAGGAAGTGGTGGCGAGCCGCAGCTATTCGCCGCGCGACCTCTTCCAGATGAAGGACATCACCCGGGGCCCGGGCATGCACAACGACCAGTTCGCCGGCCTCACCTGGATGAGCGCCCCCTTGTTCGACAAGGCGCATGTGTGGCTGCTCGGCGCCTCGGACGCCGCTGCCGAGACGGCGGCTTTGGCAGAGCACGTGGGCTTCCGCGTGACGGTGGTGGACTACGACCCCGCCTACATCAACGAGGACCGTTTTCCCACGGCTGAGCGCATTGTGCTGCCCGGCCCTGGGTTTGTCGGCCTCGACGAGCTTGAGTGCGCGCCCTCTGATTACGTGTGCGTCCTTACGCGCGGGCACATGTTCGACCCTCAGGGCTGCGTGTGGGGTACACGCCAGCACGCGCATTACGTGGGCATGATGGGCTGCAAGGGCAAGAACGACACCGTGCACCAGCTCGTGCTTGCCCAAGGTGGCACCGAGGCCGACTGGCAGCGCGTGAAGCGCCCCATCGGTCTTAAGTTCGGCGCCAAGACTCCCGCCGAGCTCGCCATCGCCATCGTTGCCGAGCTCGTGGATGTGCGTTACCAGCAGCGCTATTCGGCCGAGGCCCGCGCCAAGCACGAGGCCGACCTGGGCAGGGCCTAACCTTTTCCTGCCGGACTGACGAGGGGCTCTTTTGGATGAAAAGTCCGTTTTGCCTGCAGAAGTGAAGTCCTCCAGGGACTCTCACCGACAAAGTGCCTGGTAACGCCAGTGTGCTATTCAGGCACTCTCGTAATCTGCAGGCAAAATGGCAATTTCATCCAAACTACGCGCCTTTGACGTTTAGGCCACCAAGCAAAAAAAAGAGGGATCAGGGGATGCGGACAAATAGTTGGACCAGATTGGTCCGGTTAGGAGTTCGCGGATGCCGAGTTACACGGAAGAGCAGAAGCGCAAGGCGGTCGAGGCGGTCGAGGAATGCGGGGGCTCTGTCACGCGCGCGATGCGCAAGCTGGGATACCCCACGCGGCAGACGCTGTACCAATGGCTGAACGAGCGCGACGCCTCCCACGAAAGGAAATGCGGCAGGCCGTGGAGCCATTACGACCCGGCGCTGAGGGCGCAGGCGGTGGCGTTCGTGAGGTCCGGCATGGCAGGCAAAGACGTTGCCGAGATGCTGGGCGTCTCAAGCGCGGCGGTGGTCTACAA
Source organism: uncultured Coriobacteriales bacterium (assembly GCA_934662525.1). GTDB lineage: Bacteria > Actinomycetota > Coriobacteriia > Coriobacteriales > UMGS124 > UMGS124. The sequence goes on from CAKUKJ010000437.1 coordinate 2,555, forward strand.
TTGGGCGAGAGCCGCAGAAGACCCGAGCCC
>CAKUKJ010000438.1 GCA_934662525.1 uncultured Coriobacteriales bacterium
GAAGCTGCTGGGCGTACTCGTGCAGGCTCATGCCGTTTTGCTGCTGGCAGTACGCCTCCATCTTTTGCCGCAGGACCTCTGGGTGCGGGGGCCGCGCAGGGCGGGCGGGCCTGCGGCGGCCTTGCAGGTTGACGCAGGATTGGCGCAGAGCGGGCCTCCATTGGCGGATTCGGCGCACACGCTTGCGCCAAGTGGGGTATTCTATGGGGCGTTTGACCCGTCTTTCTGCCCGTTCTTGCCCCCGAGCTGCGAAATGGAGTGTCATGACAAAAGCGCGCGTCGTCGCCTTCGACATCGACGGCACCCTTTTGCGGGGCCAATCGGGCACACTCATCCTCAAGTACCTCATGACGCGCCACCTCGTGCGCATCCGCACCATCGCGCTGTGCAGCTGGTGGGGCATCCGCTACAAGCTGCACCTTCCCTATCGGCAGAACGAGCCGCGCGAGCGCATCTTCGCCGACCTGTCGAAATACACCCCCGAGGGCATCCACACCATCATGAAGATGTTCCATGACGACGTGATGATCCCCCGTTACCATGCCGACGGCGTGGCGCAGGTGAGGCGCCACATCGAGGCGGGCGACCATGTGGCGCTTGTGAGCGCGACCTTCGAGGAGGTGGCGATCGTGGCCCGCGAGTATCTGGGCTGCGAGGCATGCATGGGCACCGTCATGGAGCGCGACGAGACCGGCCGCTACACCGGGGCCGTGTCGGGCGAGACGCCCGCAGGCGACGAGAAGGTCCGCCGTCTGCGCGAGTGGGCCGACGCCGAGTTCGGGCCGGACGGCTGGGAGCTCGTGCACGCCTACGGCGACCACCACACCGACGCCCCCATGCTTCAGCTGGCCGATACGCCGCACGCCGTGAACCCCGACCTCATGCTGCGCCGTTTCGCCAAGCGGATGGGCTGGGAGACCCTCGAGTGGAAGTAGCGCCCGCACCTGCCGCGCCTTCCGCCCCGTGCGGCATGGACGCCCTGCTCGCAGAAGGCACCGAGGCGTTTCGCGCCCGCATGCGCACAGCCGCCGCGCCGCTGTGGCGCGAGCTTCCCTGGCGCAACGTGGACGACCCCTATCTCATATGGATCAGCGAGGTCATGCTCCAGCAGACCCAGGTCGTGCGCGTGCTCGGGCGCTGGGACGACTGGCTTGCGCGCTTTCCCACCGTGCAGGCGCTGGCCGAGGCGCCCCAGGCCGACGTGCTGCAGGCCTGGCAGGGCATGGGGTACAACCGCCGCGCGCTCGCGCTGCACCGCTGCGCGCAGACCGTGGCGTTCGAGCTGAGCGGGGCCTGGCCCCACGACACGAAGTCGCTCGTGGCGCTGCCTGGAATCGGGCCCTCCACCGCGGCGGGCATCCGCGCCTTCGCCTTCGACGAGCACGGCGTCTACCTGGAGACGAACGTGCGCGCCGTCTTCATTCACGAGTTCTTCCCCGGGGCCGACAAGGTCGCCGACAAGGAGCTTGTCCCCCTTGTGGAGCTTGCCTGCCCAGACTCGGGCGCCGACGTGCGCGGCTGGTATTACGGCCTGCTCGACATCGGCGCCCATCTCAAGAAGACCCTGCCCAACCCCACCCGGCGCGCAAAGGCCTACACGCGCCAGTCCCCCTTTGAGGGCTCGCGGCGCCAGAAGCGGGCAGGCATCGTGCGCATCCTGCTGGCGGCGCACACGGCAGGCGAGCGCCTGCCCGAGCAAGAGGTATACGCACGCCTGGCCGCACGGGAGCTGGCAAGCGGCAGGCCTGCGCCCGAGGTTGCCCTCGTCCAGGGAATCCTGGCCGACCTGTCCAAGGAGGGCTTCTGCGCCCAAGATGCAAGCGGGGCCTGGGCCAGCCTGTAGGCCCATGCGCGCAACGGTGTGCAGCAGTGTATAGACTTTATTGATAATCATTCTTAATAAGGCTGTAACTGCCTCGGCTCTCCGGCTGCGTGGTATAAACCCAGCGAAGCCGCAATGGGAGCGGCTTGGACGCACGAGGGAGAGGAACTGCCATGGATTTCGAGAGCTCTCAGACCAAGAAGAACCTCCAGACCGCCTTCGCCGGCGAGTCGATGGCGACCAACAAGTACACCTATTTCGCCTCGCAGGCCAAGAAGGACGGCTACGTCGGCATCTCCGAGATCTTCACCGAGACGGCCGGCAACGAGCGCGAGCACGCAAAGATGTGGTTCAAGTACCTGGAAGGCGGCAAGATTCGCTCCACGGCCGAGAACCTCGCCGAGGCCGCTGCCGGCGAGAACGAGGAGTGGACCCACATGTACAAGGAGTTCGCCGAGGTGGCGGACGTCGAAGGGTTCCACGAGATTGCCGAGAAAATGCGCGGCGTGGCCGACGTCGAGGCCGCCCATGAGAAGCGCTACCGTGCCCTCATGGCGCGCCTGGAGTCCGGCGAGGTCTTCAAGCGCGACGACGTGATTGTGTGGAAGTGCCAGAACTGCGGGCATCTCCACATCGGCAAGGAGGCCCCCGAGGTCTGCCCCGTGTGCGCCCATCCCCGCAGCTACTTCGTGCAGCAGGTTGTGAATTACTAGGACGTAGCCGCGTCGCTAAAATAGAGTGTTCGCAATTCCCGCC
>CAKUKJ010000439.1 GCA_934662525.1 uncultured Coriobacteriales bacterium
CCGAACCCGGAAGTTAAGCCCACACGCGCCGATGGTACTGCAGGGGCAACCCTGTGGGAGAGTAGGGCGTCGCCATCCCACAAGCGGCATTGGCTCTTTTTTGTTTCTCCTTAACTTCTTAATCATTCTGTGCCGCGTAGTATTATCAGCAGGGATTGTACTTGCCTGCTGATGGCAAAGCAAAGGACCCCGAGACTTTGAGTCCGGGGTTCTTTGCTTTGTTGACGTACAAACACAAACAGGCATGGCCAAGAGCCTGAAAATTCTGATAGTGCAGCGGTCAGGCACGAAGGAGCGCCGCAAGCTCTCCTCTTGAGGAAAACTCAGCCTCGATGTTGCCTGCTTGCCTGTCAATCTTTATAACCTTGCCCTCCCAAACAGGCTCGCCGCTACCGGCGGCGTCACCCTGCTTGATATCGGCAGCATCGGCTGGCTTGTACTTCTTGGTTTGGACGACATAGAGGCATTCGAAATCCTCGCGCTTGGGCATGTCTACGCGCTTGAAGCCATAGGCAAGGCCCTGGAGGACCTGCTCCATGACAGCGGTGCGGCCAGCGGTATCAGGGGCAGCCACCACGCCGCACTCCGAGTTAAAGAGCACGGCGGGTGCCACATAGATGGTGCGAATCTGCTCACGACGTTTGCGCTCGACACAGACGATGAGCACAACGACCAGAATGTCCACCACCCACCAAAGGATGGAGAGCACCAGATCGAGGGGGTAGTCAACTTCATTAAAGCCAAGGTAGAACCAAAGCCAAAGCAAGAAGGCGCTCGCAATCAGGGCGACAGCCATGACGATGTAGTTCGACTTCTTCATTGCTTACGCCTCCTTTCCAGCAGTACCGGGAACAGCCTCGGGGCCCTCATCCGGGCCTGCGCCAAGAACCTCGTCCATGTCCTTGCGCAGGCTGCGGATGAACCCAATGCGACGAATCGTGACAAGCGAGCCGTACAGGAGCGTGAGCACCAGGCCCACGGCAATCCAGAAGTGAACCCAGCAGGTGTGCTGCTCGATGGTACCCAACGGGTTGGCCTCATCGAAGATCAGCTCGCTCGACTCCTCCGGGTCATCGCCGGTGACGGCCTTGTAGCCGCCCTCAAGAGCGTCGACGACGCTGCTGATGGGCGTCGAGGGGGTCACGGACTCGGTGCCGCTCGGCGTGGAAGGAGTTGTGGGAGCCGTGGGGCTGGAAGGCTCTTCCGACGTCGTAGGAGTCGAGGGCGCGGCAGGCTCGGTGCCGCTCGGGGTCGAGGGCGTCACCGGGCTTGTAGGAGTCGCGGGCTCGGTAGTCCCCGGAGTTGTGGGCGTCGTGGGCTCCGCAGGAGTCGAAGGCGTCTCAGGCGTCGTCGGCGTGCTCGGGTTGTCGGGCGTGATGGGGTTATCAGGAGTCCCGGGCGTGACCGGGCTGTCGGGCATAGTGGGAGTCGTGGGGTTGTCCGGCGTCCCGGGCGTGACCGGCGTCGTGGCATCCGTGACCGTCAGGGTGCCCAGAGACTCGACGAGCGTGTAGTTGTAGGAGTTCCCGTTCCTCCAAGTCAGGTCGTAGGTATTGAAACTCGAGCCAACCTCAGTCTGCGAGCCGGTGGCACGGCCGGCCACACGGTCGGTTCCCTTGAGGCCGGTGACGCTCATCTCACGGCTGGCAAGCGCCGTGCCGTCGTAAGCCTTGTTTGCGGAACCAGTGGTAACCGTCAGCGTTGCGGGCACGATGTGGTACTCGCGCGTCACGCTGCCGGTGTAAGCGCCGATACCGGTGATGGTCGCCACGATGGACGTCCTGCCGGACTGCTCGACCGTGGCATCGCTGAAGTCGTCGGTGCTGTAGGAAACCGTGTAGTCCACACCTTCGACGAGCGTCTTGTCGCCATCGGTGACGGTGGGAACCCACTTGTGGGCAACGCCGTCGTACATGACGTCGGTGGGGGCGTCAATCGCCATCTCGTTGTCATCCGCAGGCACGATGTCCTTGACGGTAACGGTTAGGTTACCGTACTCGTACGACACGTCGTAGTTCGCGACCTTTGCGGTGGCGCTGTCCATAGCGGTAAAGGTGTTCTTGCTGGAGCCAGCCGCAGTCTGAGCGCCAGTGAAGTCGTAATCGAAGAACTCCCCTGCCGCAAGGCCCGCCCCACCGATGAGGGTAACGTCATGGGCAGTGAGCGCGGTGCCGTCATACAGCTTGCTGCCCGAGGCAGAGGCAAGCGTCACAGAACGCTTAGCCACCGCAAGGTCGGCCGTCGCGCTCGCGTCGATGCCGGAGAACTGGTCGGTCACGTCGTTGCCGTCGGCATCGAGGATGCGGAAGGAGGCAACGGAAGCAACGCCGGTGCCGGCGTCGGTCTGGGAGCCGGAAACCTCGGCCTCGTAGGTGAAGTCGGCAGGCAGGCCCTCGACCGCCACGCGCTCGCTTGTGAGTGGCGCGCCGTCGTAAGTCTTGGAGGCACCCATGGGAACGACCTTGATGGCCGAGGCGTTGGGCGTGACCTCGAGCGTGCCGAGATCCTCCGAGACAGTGTAGTTGGACTGCTTGGCGGTGCCGTCCCACGTCAGGCTGTAGGT
>CAKUKJ010000440.1 GCA_934662525.1 uncultured Coriobacteriales bacterium
GGTCGTTTACGACGTTGCTGAGGATATCGATGAGATTCCCTCTTATGCGCCCCTCCGAGATTTTCCCGGGATTTTCCAGCAAGTTCATCTAGACGAGAGTCGCACGTGTGCTTACTGGAACGACATGATTGATTTGCCCAGTGATGAGATATATCAATATGGGGTTGATTGTAGGTAGTCGCTGCTTCCGGGTGCTCTCACGCAAACAGCCCCCCAAGGTGGCGGGCGAGGTCGGCGTTCGTGCTGCGTGAAAGCGTCGTCTCACGCACGACGAGGGTCAGCGGCAGCTTGATGTGGCAGCCCGGACAGGGGAGCGCCGTGCCCCCGAACTGGTCGAGGAGACCCGTGCTGCGCCGGGCGATGACGCCGACGTCGTTTCCTTGGCATACGAGGCTGATGAGCGTGCGCGCCGAGCAGTCGGGGAAGGCGAAGTGGGCTCGCGCGGGCATCGTGGCCCCGGCGTCGAACAGGGCCTCGCGCACCATGTCGGCGCTCTCGGTTGCCCCGCGCGGGATGAGGAAGTGCTCGCGGGCAAGCCCTGCGGCGCTTACCTGCGGCTCGGCCGCCAAAGGATGCGAGGTTGCGACAAAGGGGACGAACTCCTCGAGCGTCAGCATGCGGCTTGCGAGGTCGGCTGCGATGCCCCGGCCCACGATGACGCCCATGTCCGCCCGTCCTTCCGTCACCATGTCCAGGCAACGGTCGCTCGTCTCCTCGGTCACGCGCAGGCGCACGTCGGGGTGGTCCTGCTCAAAGGCGAGGATGTCGTCGAGCGCGGCGAAGTTGCCGAGCACCACGTCGGCCACGGCGATGCGCAGCGTCCGCTTGACGGGGGCGCCGGGCTCTACCGGCTGTGCGCAGGCCTGCAGCGCCTGGGCGTCTGCGAGAAGGGAACGGCTCAGCTCCAAGGCGCGCTTGCCTTCGGGCGTGAGGCGAAGCCCGCCTGACATGCGGGTGAAAAGCGGCGTGCCGAGCTCCTCCTCAAGCGCGCCCACCGCCTTCGACACGGCCTGCTGCGTGACGTACATCTCCTCGGCCGCGCGCGAGAAGCTGAGCAGCTCGGCCGCCTTCACGAAGTATTCCACCTGGTTGAGGTTCATGCGCTCCCTTTCCGCACTCAGCCTTTATCGCCATGCCATGCACCACTTCAGGTTGTGCCCACAACTCGGCGTCCCGCTCAATAAACGGTTGCTGTACGCGCGCCCTTGTCGCGCCTAGGATGCATCTCGTTTCGTCCAAAGCGTGCCGTTCAAATGCACGGCACAGTATAGTCGAAGGGGAATCGCTATGACGAATCAGGCTGTCAATCTCTCCCGTCGCTCGTTTGTTCAGGCCGCCGGCGCCACTGCCGCCGCGCTGGGCCTGGCCGGCGGCGTGGCCAACGCCCGTACCGCCCGCGCCAGCGAGGCCGCGTCTTCCGACGCCAAGACGCCCGCCGACGGCACGTACTCCGGCAGCGCCGCTAGCTTCGGGTGGACGGGCCCCATGACCTGCGAGGTCACGTTCAAGGACGGTGCCATCACTGACATCCAGGTGACTGAGGAGACCGACTCCGCCACGGGCGAGTGGTTCGCCAGCGCGGCCGACCTGCTCATCCCCCGCATCATCGACGCCCAGTCGGTCTCGGTCGATGGCATCGCCGGCGCCACGTTCTCCTCTTCCGCCATCAAGCAGTGCGTGGCCGCCGCCATCGACGCCGCCGGTGGCGACTCCACCGCCGGGCCCTGGAGCGTCGAGCCTGCCAAGAGCGACGAGGTCAAGCAGCTCGACGGTTACGATGTCATCGTCGTGGGCCTGGGCGGCTCGGGCATCATGGCGTACTGCGCGGCGGCCTACCAGGGCGCCAAGGTCTTCGGTATGGAGGCGGCCGGCAAGGTGGGCGGCGACTCCTGCTGCACCTACGGTCCCATGGCGCTCAACTCCGAGTACCTGAAGGAGCTTTACACCAACGGCGAGGACTACATCGACGAGGACGACGTATACAACACGTGGATGGACTACGTCGAGTCCGACGAGAAGGCCGACGTCATCTCCGAGGCCGTGCACAACTCCGGCTCCGCGCTTGACTTCTACAACGAGAACTTCGGCTTCGAGTTCGAGGGCAAGGGTCTTCTGGGCAGCTTCGTGCGCCCCGACTGGGACAAGCTGTGGTGCGTCTACACCGCCGATGACGACAACACCTCTTGGAACGCTCTCGGCCCGAACAAGACCTTCCAGTTCACGCGTGCCCTGGACAAGGCTGCCGAGCTGAACTCGGGCTGCGAGTATCAGTGCGAGCTGCGTGCCACCGAGCTCATCATGGACGGCGACACCGTTGCTGGCGTGCGTGCGGAGTCCTACGACGGCACGACCTACGAGGTGCGCGGCAAGGCCGTCGTGCTGGCCACGGGCGGCTTCATCGGCAACTCCGACATGATGACGCAGTACCTGGGCGCCCCCTCCAACGTGTTGGGCGTCACGCTCAACAACGGCGCCGGCATCCAGATGGGCCAGGCCGCCGGCGGTGCCACGTACTCCATGGGCACGCTGCCGATGATTCATATCTCGCAGGTCGCCAACATC
>CAKUKJ010000441.1 GCA_934662525.1 uncultured Coriobacteriales bacterium
CATCTACGTGGCCGCCGTCGACGAATGCCTCAACGACAAGGCCTACATCGTCCCCGGCCTGGGCGACGCCGGCGACCGCATCTACGGCACGGTCATCGGCTAGGTATCGTCCTGCACATCGCGCATATAAAGAAGAAGGGCCCGCGCCTCTCCTCACAGCGATGAGATGAGGTCGCGGGCCCCTTCTTGTTGCGCGCTGGCCGGGCGGGCACCGCTCCTGCACGGCGACAGGTCACCGCTACGCGCAGCGCTTGAGCTCGCCCGTCGTACTGGCGCTGCCTGCGTTCGTCCCGCCGCTCGAGCGCGATCCTGAGCCGATGCGCTCAAACGAGCCTGTCTGGCCCATGCTTCGGCCCGGGCGCGCCTTGCACGTTTTGTGCGCCGATACGAGCCCCATGACCTGCACGGTCACAAGCGGCGTCATCGCCACGAGGGCCACCACGCCGAATGCGTCGGTGAGCACGTTGCCGCCCAGGGCCGTGCATGCGCCCATGGCGAAGGGCAGCAAAAACGTCGCCGTCATGGGGCCCGACGCCACACCGCCCGAGTCGAACGCGATGGACGTGAAAATGGGGGGCGTCTTGAAGCTGAGCAGGATTGCCGCGAGGTAGCCGGGTACGAGCACGGCCATCACGGGGATGTGGAAGCACACGCGCAGCATCGCGATGCCGCTTGCGAGCGCCACTCCCACGGCCAGGCACGTGCCCATCTGCCTGTGGCTCACCGCTCCGTCGGTCACGTCTTCTACCTGCTTGTTGAGCACGTGCACCGCCGGTTCGGCTGCCACGATGAAAAAGCCCACGATTGCGCCCACCGCAGCGAGCGTCCACCAGGGCGTCTCGGCGGCAAGCACCTCGCCCAGGTAGTGGCCTGCCGGCATGAAGCCCACGTTCGCGCCGAGCAGGAAGAGCACGAGGCCCGCGTAGGTGATGACGACGCCGCGCAGGATGCCGAGGAGCTCGCGTCTTCCCATGTGAAGCGACGTGACCTGCGCCACGGCGAAGATTGCCATCACCGGAAGGAGCCCCGCTGCAACCTCTTCCAGGTAGATGGGCAAATCTGCCATGAAGAGCTCAAAAGCCTGCTGCGAGGTCTCAATCTCGGGGATGGCGAAGGGCACATAGGCCAGGTCGGACGTGTCGAAGAGCAACCCCAGCACCATGACGGCAAGGATGGGGCCCACGCTGCAGATGGCCACGACGCCGAACGTGTCCTCGTCTTTGCCAGAAAGCGCCGCCAGGCCCGCGCCCATGGCGATGATGAAGGGCACGGTGATGGGGCCGGTCGTGACGCCTCCCGAGTCGAACGCCACGGCCAGGAACTCGCCTGGTACGAAGCATGCGAGGAGGAACACCAGGCTATAGAGGCCCACGATGAAGTAACGCAGCGGGATTCCGAGTTTCATGCGGAAGAACGCGACCACGAGGAAGACGCCTACGCCTGCGGCAACCGTGAGGATGAGCGTCATGTCGGGCACGGCAGGAACCTGCCGGGCAAGCACCTGAAGGTCGGGCTCGGCGACGGTGACGGCCATCCCGATGGCCAGGCACACGCCGGCAATGAGAAACGTCCTGTTCGACGATGAGAGCTTTTGGCCGATTGCGCGGCCGATGGGCATCATGGCGACGTCCGCGCCGAGGGTGAAGAGGCCCGTTCCCGCTATAAGGAGCATCGCGCCGAGGATGAAGAGCAGAAGCGTGCCGATGGGCATGGGCGCGACTGTGAACGACAGGATGAGTACGATTGCTGTGATGGGGACAACTGCCGAGAGCGACTCCCGAAGTTTGGTTTTGAATGCGCTCCTCAATAGGCTCACCGCTTTCTTGGGTCGTAAGTGCCGACAATGCGTCGCTTGCGTGCTTGCAAAGCGTGGGTCTATTGAGGAGGTACCCAATTGTGTCAAAAATATGCAGACTATTTGAAAAAAGCCGACTACTACGTCTTACTCGGCCTCGTGCTTTTTCACGCCGCCGCGCTTCTTGGCCCACTCCATGAGCGCGTCCTTCTTCCAGATGCCCAGCAGCGCCACCACCACGACGACCACGAAGATGCCGATGATGAGCGGCCAGTTGGCGTCGGTCACCGACGAGCCGATGAGCGTGGAGGCCACCATGCCGGGGATGCGGCCCGCAGTGGAGAGCACCAGGAAGTTCTTGAGGCTGATGGGGGAGAGGGGCACGATGTAGGTCAGCACGTCCTTGGGCAGGCCTGGGATGAGGAACAGGATGAAGACGAGCGTCTCGAGCTTGGAGGAATCCTGCAGGAAGTCGTACTTGGCCAGCTGCTCCTCGCCGAAGAACTTCACCACGAAGTCGCGCCCGAGCCTGCGGATGAGCGTGAAGATGATGGCCGAGGCAAGGACGCAGCCCGTCAGGCACAGCGCCAACCCACCCCACGTGCCGTACATGACGCCTGCCATGACCTGCACGAACTCGCCGGGGATGAACGCGATGACAATCTGGGCGATCTGAATGAGCAGCATGATGCCCACGCCTAGGATGCCCAAGCTGTTCACCCAGCTCTCGAACTGTGCCTGTG
>CAKUKJ010000442.1 GCA_934662525.1 uncultured Coriobacteriales bacterium
CCGAGGGGTCGGAAAGCGCCCTCGCCGCCCGCCTGAAGGCCGTCCTTTCGCCTGCCGTCCTCGACGACGCCTTCGTCATCTCGCGCGAGCGTTGGACGCGTCGTGCCGGTGCCTGGCAGCTCAACCGCGTGCAGATGTACCCCGGTTACGTGTGGCTTGCGAGCCGCGACCTCGCGGGTCTCACCCAGGCCCTGCGCGGTCTCAGCTTCCCCGTGCGTCTTGCGGGCGGTCCCGGCGCCAAGGGCACCGCCGCGCTTGAGGGCGAGGCCCAGGCGTTCTACGCCGGCGCGCTCGACGCCTCCCACACGGTGCGGGCGAGCGCGGCCGTCCTCGACGCGCACGGTGCCCTCCGTGTCACGCAGGGCCCCCTCGTGGGTTGCGAGGCCAGCATCGTCGACTACAACCGTCACAAGCGCACCGCCTACGTCCGCATATCCCAGGCCGAGGGCGGCCTCGTCGAGTGCCTCGCCCTCGACGTGCGCGACGCGGCGGGCCCGTCTCCGGCCGACCTGCGCCTCTCCCAAGGGGGCGATATCGAGCCTTCTTAAGCCCTCCGGCATCGCATCCAGTCCTTCGCGTGAAGCCCGCAGCGCCCCCCGTCGCCCTTCGGCCTTCACGCGGCGAACTGACCTTGCGCCCCTGCGGCGCAGCGACAGCCCGTCGCGCCGAACATATCTTGATGTCCGCCTAGGCAGCACCTGGAGTGTGTCTTGGCAGCTCAAGGGGATGAATACGTCTCTTCTCGAAATGGCGAAGCCGTGCGCGACCTCCCAGGGGCGCAAGCATAGCCTTCTGCTGTTTCGTGTACCCGAAAGGAGCACGGTCATGGCCGGATGGTTCGCGGTGCAGGTGGCCCCCGGCAAGGAGGAGCCCACCTGCCGCCTCATGCGCCGCCTTGTGGACCCCGAGGTCCTCGCCGAGGCCTTCACGCCCCGCTACGAGGTGCAGAAGAAGTACCAGGGGGAGTGGCGCATGTGTCAGGCCACGCTGTTCCCTGGCTACGTCATAGCCGTCACGCCCAAGATCGATGTGTTGCGCGCCCGGCTTGCCCGCGTGCCCGAGTTCACCCGGGTGCTCACGATGGGAGAGACGTACCTTCCCCTTGAGGACGCCGACCGCGCCTGGATCGAGTCGCTCACCAGCCGCAAGAGCCGTGTGGTCGAGATGTCGAGCGGCTTCATGGAGGGAGACCGCGTGGTGGTCACGAGCGGCCCGCTCGTGGGCCACGAGGGCTGGATTGCCGGCGTCAACCGCCAGAAGGGCCTCGCCTTCTTGGAGGTCGAGATGTTCGGCCGCAAGCTCCGCACCAGGGTGGGCCTGGCGATTCTCGCCAGGAGGCCGAGTTCGTAACCCGAATCTCCTGCGCCCCACCGCATCCAGCACATCAAGCACATCATCAAAGCGCATCGTACAAACCAGCAACCTGAAACGAGAAGCACAGCAATGACCGCAGGCACAGGCAAGGCAAGAAGGCTCATCAAGGCCGCCCCCCTCATCGTCATAGACGTCGTGGCGGTCGTGGCGGCGTACCTGGTGGGCATGTGGGGCGACGTGCTCGACGCGCGCCTGGGCGCCGAGCAGGGCGCGGGCCTTTTGGTGGGCTATGTCGCCCTCATGGCCGCCCTCACCGTCGCGCTCTTCGCCGCGCTGCGCATGTACAGCGTGCTGTGGGAGTACGCCAGCGTCGACGAGCTCGTGCGCACCGTCGCCGCCGGCGTGGCCGACGTTGTCCTGGGGTGCGCCGTCTACCCGCTCTTCTTCGGCGCGATGCTGCCCGTCCCCTGCGCCGTGGCCGCGCTCGCCGTGCTGCTCGTGGTCTGCGGTGCCTCGCGCTTCTCGGTGCGCCTGCACTCCAACCGGGGCTGGTCGGTCCTGGGCATCAACGAGGCCTCCGACGCCCCGCGCTCGCTCATCGTGGGCGCCGGCGAGACGGGCGCGCTCACGGTCACGCGCATGCTCGCCAACAACCCTGACATGCCCGGCTGCCCGGTGGCGCTGGTGGACGACGACCCCGGCAAGCTCGGCGAGCGCATCCGCGGCGTCAAGGTCTGCGGCACGGTCGACGACATCCCGGCCCTGTGCGAGGCCATGCGCATCGAGCAGATCGTGGTGGCCTGCCCCAGCGCCACCCGCGAGCAGCGCGACCGCATCTTCAAGAGCTGCATGAGGTCGGGCGTGCGCACGCTCACCCTGCCCCTGCGGGCCGACATGCCCGTCGAGGCGGGCGCTAAGATCCCGCTGCGCGAGGTGGAGGTGTCCGACCTGCTGGCCCGCGAGGAGGTCGCGCTCGACCTGGGCCAGATGGGCTATGTCACGGGCAAGCGCGTGCTCGTGACAGGCGGCGGCGGTTCCATCGGCAGTGAGCTCGTCCGCCAGCTTCTCCCGGCAAAACCCGCCCAGATCGTGCTCTTCGACGTCTACGAGAACACCACCTACGAGCTTTTCCATGAGATTGCGGGGCCGGCCCGAGACCAGGGCATCGACATCCGAGTGTTCATCGGCTCCATCACGCACATGCCCGCCATCGGCAAGT
>CAKUKJ010000443.1 GCA_934662525.1 uncultured Coriobacteriales bacterium
GTGTATGACCTGTTTGAACCTGGCGGCTACGTCTCGGCTCCCATTGACTTGCGCGCCGTTTTTCCCGATGACTCGCGCCCGGTGGCCCCTGGGATGCTGTGGTCGATGCTGTATCTTGCGGGCTATCTCACCACGCCCGACACGATGCTGCCCAACAACGTCACGATGCGCCGCCGCCTGCGTATTCCCAACAAGGAAATCGCCAGCGTGTACCGCTCGGAGCTCATCGAGCGCTATGCGCAGGCTGCCGGCGGCGGCGACAGGCTGGGCGCGTTCCATGACGCCCTCGTTGCAGGCGACGCTGGGCAGGTGCGTTCCCAACTTGAGGTCATCCTGCGTGACGACGCGAGCTGCTATGACATCACATCGGAGAACTCCGCCCATATGCTTATGCTGGGCCTGTGTTTTGGCTTGCCGGGATATGCCGACCCGCGTTCCAACAAAGAGGCAGGTTACGGGCGGTTCGATATCCAGGTGGAGCCCTCGGACACGGCCGTCGAGGCCTTTTCATTCGTGAAGCCCGCCCGTCGGCCCCTCATTACCGTCGAACTCAAGTACCTGCCGAAGGCGGAGGCACCCTCCGACGCGTCTGAACTCGCCGGCCGGCTCGACGCTCTCGCTCGCGAGGCCCTTGCGCAGATTGCCCGCAATTCCTATGACGCCGGGGCCCTCCCCGCCGCTGCCTCCGGTCGCCTGCGTTGGGGTGTCGCCTTTTCCGGCCGCCACGTGGCCATGGCATGCGAGTGGGCGGAATAGGGCCAACCGCCGAGCTTCGCCGTTGGATTGATGAAAGGCCGGTTCGCTTAATTGAGCCAGACAAGCCGGGTCGGCGCCCTTACCCCTCCTCAATCACCCAACTGTCGATGGTGCGGGTTTGGGCGGAGAAGTTGACCCCCACCTTGTAGAGCTTGCGGCTGTCGGCAGCGAAGGGGACGAGGTAGCCCTTCTCGTCTATCTGGCGAAGCGCCGTTTGGGCGTCCTTGTCATATTTGAACTCCATGACCCAGATGGCGTCGGGAGCCTTGAGCACGGCGTCGATGCGGCCTGTCGCCGTCTTGAACTCGGTCTCGAGCTGTATGCCGAGCAGGGTGAAGATGAGCCAAAACGTCGTCTCGAATCCTCGCTCGTCGCGGCTGCCCAGGTGGTAGGGGATGCCTGCAAGGAAAGCTTGCACCGCCTCCAGCGCCTTGTCCATGTCGCCTGCGCGGACGCTGCGGTTGAACGTGCGCAACAGGCCGTTGAACTCGCTGGGTGCCTGCGGGGCGGCATGCTGCACGAGCGATTTGGACAGGCCGCGTGCGACCTCTTTGTTGGGGATGCCGAGCGTATACGAGCAGGTGATGGGGTCGTAGCTCTTGATGGTGAGGTATCCTGCCTGGTAGAGCATGGGCAATGGGGTATCCATGCGCTCGGCGGGCGCGTCAAACTCGTCTTCGTCGGCCTCACGCCCCTCTAGGTCGGTTATCTGCCAACCGGTCTTCTGCAGCAGGTTGACGAGTGAGGTGGGCGTGCCCGAGCCAAACCAATATGAGTTGGGCCGGCCCTCCGACAATGCGTTGAGCAGGCTGAACGGGTTGTAGATGTCGGGCGACTCCGAGGTGAAATGGTATCCGTCGTAATGCTCTTTGAGTATGGCCAGGCCCTCATCATGGCCGACGCCCATCATGCGAGAGAACGTGTCTATATCGTCAGCGTACTGAGTGAGAAGCTCCTCCTCCGTGATGCCGCAGATTCCGGCGAACTCGGGGAGCATGCTGATATTGCGCAAGTTGTTGAGCTCGCTGAATATGGACAGTTGGCTGAACTTGCTGATACCCGTGATGAACACGAGACGCAGGAACTCGTCGCATGCCTTGAGCGGTGAATAGAACTCGCGCATGACGTCGCGAAACGCATCGAGCTTTTCAGGTTCGTCCACCACGTTGAGCAGCGGAGCGTCGTACTCGTCGATAAGCACGACGACGGGCTTGCCGGATTGATTGTAGGCCGCCCAAATGAGCTCCTTCAAACGAGAGCCGGGCGTCTGCGCCTGCGAGGCGCCCCATTTCATCTCCGGGCCTCGCAATGCCTCGTCAAGGAGGATCTTGAGGGTGTCGAGGTCGCGCGTTTTCACCGTCGAGAGGTCGACGCGCACGACGGGGAAGGTTTCCCAGTCTGGTTTAAGCTCGGCGATTGCGAGGCCGTCGAAAAGCTCCCGTTTGCCTTCGAAATACGCCTCCATGGTGGAGAGCAGCAGTGACTTGCCAAAGCGGCGTGGGCGGCTGAGGAAGAAGGCTTTGCCACCGGTTTGCGTGAGTGCGTGGATGTAGGAGGTCTTGTCGATATAGCCGTCGAAATCGATGCGCACGCGTTCAAACGTCTGCACGCCGATGGGGAACCTGCGCGGAGTGGGGATGCCGTTCGCTGATGCTGCTGCGGTGCTCGATGCGACGGGTTCCATGGCGTGTCCTTTCACGATGGGTCGGGCGGGTCTGGGCTAGTGTATCATCTAGCCGTGTCCGTTTCGTTCCCGTCATATCTTCCCTGAAAGG
>CAKUKJ010000444.1 GCA_934662525.1 uncultured Coriobacteriales bacterium
GGCTCAACCCCCCCGGCGCCGCCCGGGCCCGAAGTCATCTCTTTCCCGAAGCGCTGTGCGGCCCCCAGGGCGCCCGCAGACAAAAGGCCCTTCGGGGCCTTTTCGCGTTTAAGGGCGATTTACTCCTGTTGAAGTCGGCTCGTGCGGCTCGCGCATATGCGGCTCGCGCCTCTTTTCGGGTGCCTGGCACAGTCTCATTTACTTATCAGCTATAATAGCGCCGTCGTAATGGCATCATGTGATAAAGAGGTTGATATGGCTGTTGATCGTGTCAAGGTTGTTGAAATCATTGAAATTATGCGTGAGTCTCTCCAGGCTGACGGGGGAGACATCTCGCTCGTTGATATCTCGGATGACGGCGTTGTGACTGTCGAGCTTCATGGTTCTTGCGCTTCATGCGCCCTTTCTTCTTACGACCTCTCTATGGGGGTCGAGCGTGTCCTCAAGGAGCGCGTGCCTGGTGTGACCAAGGTCGTGGCATTTGAGGATGAGTAAGGTGTCTTCACCTCGCTGTTGGGAGCTGCGCGGTTGCAACGGCTTGATGGGTTTGACCGGTCTTATGTCTGACGAGTGCCCACATTGTCGCGACGACTGTTACAACCCCTGTCCTGGAGAATGCCATTATGCATCCTCGTGCGACAGGCCGACTCATAAGGTCGCGACTGACGTCAATCTCATTCTCGACCCTTCGGTAGACAGATATGCCGCCATCAAAAGGACTTGCTATACCTGTGAGTTCTTTTTGAAACATGCGCCTCGGGTGGGTGAGGTGGTGCATGAAGACCTCATCGTCCCTCAGACTGCCACAAGCGATTCCGATAGCAGTGTTTCGATTCATTGTTTTTAGTTTGGAGTGCTGTTGCTTGACGAAATCTATCATGCAATAAGTCCCATTGCGTTTTCCATTGGCCCCGTTGATGTGCGCTGGTATGGACTTGCGTATCTCGCGGGGTTCTTTTTTGCCGCGTTGGTGATGTTTCGCGTTGCCAGGCGCTGGAAATTACCGATGAGCATCGATGACATCTTCGTGCTGGTCGTCTTCATTGCGTTTGGAGTCATCATCGGTGCGCGTACGGCATATGTCCTCTTTTATAACTTGGACTATTATCTGGCCAACCCCATCCACATCCTTATGTTCAACGAGGGTGGCATGTCGTTCCATGGCGGGTTTGTCGGCGCCATCTTCGGTGGCTTCTGCGCCTGCAAGTATCTCAAGCTTTCTTTTGTAACGATGTGCGATTTGGGGGCCATTGCGGCTCCCATCGGGTTGTTTTTTGGCCGTTGCGCAAACTTCATCAACGGAGAGCTGTGGGGTAAGCCCACCGACTTGCCTTGGGGGGTCACTTTTGAGTCGGGCGGTGGGGTGCCTCGTCATCCCTCACAACTCTACGAGGCCCTTCTCGAAGGCGTCGTGCTTTTTTGCATCCTGTTTGCCATGTCCTATCGTAAGCCGACCTTTCCTCAAGGCACGTTCATCGCGACGTTCATGATGTTCTATGGGGTGTTCAGGTTCCTCATCGAGTTCGTTCGGGTGCCTGATGCCCAACTTGGCTATCTTTTTGGCCCTGTGACGATGGGTCAGCTCCTGTCGCTTCCCCTTGTCGTTGCGGGCATCGTCATTCTTGTCGTTGCTAGGCGCAAGAATTTGCCGCAGAGGTTGCATGTTGCTCCTCGTGCCTAGGACTCTAGGGATTTGCTAAAAAGATGAGATTTTCTATTCCAGTTGCTTGCAAGATTTTGTAGCATAGGAACGTTATGTCTGGTGTGTTTTGCTGTTCTCATGGCGACGGAACACGCCTTGGTCAATTGAGTCAGGTAAGAAGGAGCATGCATGTCCGGACACTCTAAGTGGGCCACCACCAAGCATCGTAAGTTCGCCCAGGATGCAAAGCGCTCGGCGCTTTTCTCGAAGTTCTCGCGCATCATCACTGTTGCCGCCCGTACAGGTGGCGACCCCAACCCGGAGAACAACTTCGCCCTTGCTGCGGCCGTTGAGAAGGCCCGCATGAACTCCATGCCCAAGGACAAGATTGACGCCGCTATCAAGAAGGCCTTTGGTTCTGGCTCTGATGCCGCCAACTACTCCGAGATTACCTACGAGGGCTACGGCCCTGCCGGTGTCGCCGTGTATGTCGATTGCCTGACCGACAACAAGAACCGCACCGCTGCCGACGTTCGCTCCGCTTTCACGCATGCCGGCGGCTCGCTGGGCACCACGGGCTCGGTTGCCTTCCAGTTTGAGCGCAAGGGCTCCATCGCCGTTGAGAAGGTCATCCACTCCGACGACAAGAAGGTGCCGGATCGCGAGAACGCCGTGGACGAGGACGAGTTCATGATGGCCGTCGCCGAGGCCGAGGGCGAGGACTACGACGACAACGGCGACGAGTGGATTGTCTGGACCGCCTACGACAAGATGCAGGATGTCCACAAGGCTCTTGAGGCCCAGGGCATCGAGGTCAAGGGTAGCGAGCTTACCATGGTTCCCACCA
>CAKUKJ010000445.1 GCA_934662525.1 uncultured Coriobacteriales bacterium
TCCGGGCGAGCTCGAGCTTGATCTCGCGGTCGAGCTTTGCGAGGTCCTCTGCTGCCGACCCCGAGCCGCCGTAGCGTCTCGGCGGCCTCGCGATAGTAGACTTCCCCCGCCCCGGTAAGAACCAGGCCGTTTCTCGTCCGGAGGAACAACGCAAACCCCAACTCCTCCTCCAGCTTATGAATCTGTTGGCTCACGGCCGGTTGCGCCACATGACACAGCTCCGCCGCCTCCGTGAAGCTCATGCTCTCGGCGGCAGCAACGAAATATTCGAGCTGGGAAATACGCATGAGAGATTCCTCCCCTACCTGCAAGCCCCGCCCGGCCTCATCGGCTCAGCCTCCGGCCCAAGGTGCCCAGAACCAGGATGAGCACCGACACGGCCGCCATGCCCGCATAGGCAAGGTGCACGCCGGGGAGTCCCTCTGCCACCGACATGACGCCGACGAAGACCGAGACGCCCAATGCCCCGGCGACGTTGCGAAGCGAGGTGAGCAACGCTGAGGCATGCGGCAGGTCTGCATTCTGTATGGCGTTGTTTCCCCAGGTAACGAGCGGCGTCTGAATGCAGCCGACAGCAAAGCAGCGCACCATGTTCAGCATGGCTGCCACCCAAAGGGGCGTCTGAGAGTCCACAAAGAGCATCCCCGTGTTTGCGACGACAAGGCAGGCACCCGCAATCGCAGCCAACGGGGCGATGCCGCGCTTGTCGAACACCCTCCCTGCTAAAGGGCCCACCGCCGCCATCACAAGCGCGCCGGGCATGATTACAAGCCCGCTGTCAAAAGCCCCTTGGCCCGCACATCCCTGCACGTAGAGGGGCAAAACGGCGCTCGACCCCATCACGATGGCATACAGCGCCATGCTCATGACGACGGCAAGGGCAAAGACGCGGGATTTGAGCAGCCGGATCTTTAGAAACGGCTGGCTGAGACGAGCCTGTCGGCGTGCGAAGGCGACCGCAGCCGGAATGCCGATCACGAGGGGAGCGATAACGACGGCAGACGCCGCCCCCGCGCTGGCGATGTTGCCCAACCCGAGCGTGATGCCGCCAAACGCGAGGACGCCCAGCGCGAAGCTCGGAACGTCGAAGGCGCGCGCATGCGTTTCCAGGGACACACGCAGCGATGCGGCTGACCAGACAAGGCTCGCAAGGCACAAGACGGCCATGCACCAAAAGAGAGACCTCCACCCGAGCCCGTCAATCATGAACCCGCCGACAACCGGCCCTGCGACGACCGCCGCACCCTGCGACAGGCCGAACCACCCCATGGCCGAGCCACGGTGCTCTTTGGGGAAGATAGTGAGGATTGAGACCTGCGTCATGGAAGCGATGAGGGCATTGGCGCAGGCGCCCACAACGCGGGCGACCATGAGGGCGGCAAACGTCGGCGCGCAGGCACAGCCCACAAGCGTTGCCAGATACAGGGTGACTGCAAAAATATAGAGGGGCCGTGTGGCAAACCTGGTGACGAGATACGCCGTCAGCGGCATAGACACAGCGAGCGCAAGCGTGTAGCCGCCGGTCACCCACCCTGCGGTCGCCGCGTCGATTCCAAACTCGGCCATGAGGGGTTGCAGTGCCGTTGACATCGACGAGGAGACGACGGCCAAAACGACACAGGTGATTATCAGGTTGATAAAGACGGCGTTGCGGCGTCCGCTTGTGAGTTCCATGGGTAGGACTATAGCCCCAAACGCGCGCAGGCGGCAAGGCCCATCGACCGGCCCATCGTGCGCAAGGGCGGCTCGCCAGTGCGCTGCGCGCGCCGGCGAGCCGCCCTCTATTCGGGAACGCTTAGTCGTGCGAAAACCGTTATGCCAGCTTGGCGGCGTTCTCGCCGGCGATCTTGCCGAAGACCATGCACATGCCGCAGGAAAGACCCTTCAGCGAGATGGGGTACTGCACGTTGAAGCGACCGCCCTGGGGGGCGCCGCAGACATACAGGCCCGGAATCTGCTCGCGGTCGGTGTTGTACACGTGGCAGTCGCCGTCGGACTCAAAGCCGCCCAGGTTGCCCAGCGACAGGGCCGTGCCGCACTCGGCCACATAGAAGGGCGGGTTCTCCAGGGCGAACAGGCGCTGGGAGGACTTGCCGTAGTCGGTGTCCACGCCGTTGTTGCACAGCTCGTTGTAACGCTCGATGGAGGCCTTGGCGGTCTCGACGTCCATGCCGGGGATCTGCTCGAGCAGCTCGTCGATGGTGTCGGCCTTCAGGCAGCGGCCGTCCTCCACGGCGGACTCGATGTCCTCGGGGGTGCGCACGTTGATCTTCAGGCCCGAGGCGGTGTAGTCGGGCAGGGGCTCGTCGCGGTAAATGCAGGCAACGCCGTGCGCCATGGGGAAGTAGGCGAGCTGCTCGGGCCAGCTGGAGTCGAAGAACTGGTAGGCCTTGCGCTCGGGCTGGTTCTCCACCTGGTTCTCAAGCTGCTGGCCGGGCAGGTCCTCGTTCATGAAGCGCTTGCCGCGCAGGTTCAGCCACAGGTAGCCG
>CAKUKJ010000446.1 GCA_934662525.1 uncultured Coriobacteriales bacterium
GTGCAGGTTGTATCCGACGAGGTGGGCACAGCCGGACAATATGTGCTTTCCGGCTCGCAGAACTTTCTCCTGCTCAAGAACATCACCCAGTCTCTTGCCGGGCGCGTCGGGCTCCTCAAGCTGCTGCCGCTCTCATTTGGCGAAACGAGAAACGCACTGCCCACGTTGGATCCCGACCTGTTCATGTTGCGCGGGGGTTACCCGCGGTTATATGCGACAGGCATGCCCTCAAACGTCTTTTTCAACAGCTACATCGACACGTATATCGAACGGGATGTGGCCGGCTACCTCGATGTTCGAAATCTCACGAGTTTCAGGACGTTCCTGAGACTCTGCGCCTTCAACGTGGGCAACTTGCTCAACCTTTCCAGCCTTGCCCGCGATGCCGGTATAGATGCGCGCACCGCCAAGTCATGGCTCTCGATGCTTGAGTCCAGCTACATAGTCTTCCGCCTCATGCCCTACTGCGCAAACGAGGGCAAGCGCCTGGTCAAATCCCCGAAACTGTATTTCTACGACACCGGGCTGCTCTGCCATCTCATGGGAATCAGAGACGTTGCGCAGCTGCGCCTCAGCACGCATCTCGGCGCCGTGTTCGAAAACCTCATTGTGGCAGAGACGGCAAAGAGCCATCTCTGCCACGCCGAAGACCCCCGTCTCTTCTTTTACCGGAGCGACAGCGGAATCGAAGTCGACTTGCTCGACTTTACCGACGATTCGGCGCCCATGGCAATAGAGATCAAATCGGGTCAGACCTATAAAGACACGTTCGCCCGCCATCTCATCCCAGTTGGCGATGCACTCGGCATCGATGTGCACCGAAGGTTTGTCGTATGCCGCGTGCAAGACAGCTTCCAAGCAAAGGGTGCCCTGGCCGTGTCGGCCGGAGACTGGCTCAGGACTTTCTCGGCCCAGTTTCCCCCAAACCTTGGATGAAAAGCCCGATTTGCCTGCAGAACTCTACGGGTCGAATTTCTGCTGGACGCAAAAGGCCTGGTAGAACCTGTGGATGCCCCTCCGACCTCGACGCGGATATAGCAATCTGCAGGCAAAACGGCACTCTCATCCAAAGCGGCGGCCTGCGCCAAGCCGGCTTCATCCAACGCGATTGCGGCCGCCGTCCAAAATGCCCCTTCATCGCCCCCGCCCCGGGCGCTACGGGCGCACCTTGAGGCCCTCGGCGCTGTCAGGCGAGACAGCGTCGGGACGGGCGATGAGGGCTTCGAAGTCCTCGCAGGTCATGGGGCGGCCGAAGTAGAAGCCCTGGACGTAGCGCACGCCCATGGAGCGCAGCAGGGCCACGTGGTCGGCGGTCTCCACGCCCTCCACGATGATGGGGAGCCGCAGCGAGTGCGCCATGGTGACGATCGAGTTGATGATCCTCGTGGAGCGCTCAAGCTCCTCGGGGTTGACGGGCATGAAGGTTCGGTCGAGCTTGATGACGTCCACCCTCGTGTTTTTGAGCGTGTTGAGCGACGACTGCCCCGAGCCGAAGTCGTCCATGTAGATGGCATGGCCCGTGCCCTTGAGTCGGTCGGCCAAGGCGTCCACGGCCTCCTGCTCCAGGGAATAGGCCGTCTCGGTGATCTCCACTTTGACGAGGCTGGGCTGCACGCCGTACTGGGCCTCGAGCAGCTCGAGGAAGCCCGCCACGTCAAACGAGACGACGTCCACGCGCGAGACGTTGATGGAGATGGGAACGAGCCCCTCCCCCGCATCGAGGCAGCGGCGCATCCAACGGAACACCTCCTGCCAGATGAACTTGTCGAGCATGGCGACAAAACCCGTCTTCTCCAGCACGGGCACGAAGTCGGCGGGCGACACGAAGCTGCCGTCGGGGCGCCGCCAGCGCGCCAGGGCCTCGCCGCCCACGATGCGGCCGGAGTCGATGTCGTACTGGGGCTGCACGTAGAACATGATGCTGCCGTCGGAGATGGCGTGCTGGAACTCCGAGAGCAACTCGTGCTCCTTCTCGCTCTTGAGGTACTCGGCCGGGCTGAAATAGGCAATGCGGTCCTTGAAGTTCTTCTTGGCGCGGTTGTTGGCAAACTGGGCGCGGGCATATTGGTCGATGCCGACCTCCTCGCCTGGGTCGAGCGGGTAGACGCCCATGGAGGGCCTGAAGCCCACCGCGTCGTCGCGCACGCGTATGACCTCCTCCAGGCGCGCGAGCAGCGCCGCGACATCGACCTCGCCCACGGGCATGAGCAGCGTGAAGTCGTCTTGATCCCAGTAGCCGGCCACGCCCTTGCCCTGAGCCTCTACCTCGGCAAGCACGCTGCCCACATCCACGAGCAGCTCGTCCCCGGCACGCTTGCCATGCCATTCGTTGAACATGCGCAGGTGGCCCATGTCAATCTTCACGAGCCAGCACGGCGTGTCGGGATGCTCCGTGCGAAAGGCATTGCAGCGCTGCAAAAAGTCGCTGCCGCGCGACAGGCCCGTCAGCGCATCGACGCGCTCGAGCGCCGCGATGCCCGACATGTC
>CAKUKJ010000447.1 GCA_934662525.1 uncultured Coriobacteriales bacterium
TCCCAGCTGGCGCTCGTCCATCAGCGGTTACTGGAGTTCGCGCACTTCCGTGCCGTCGTGTCCGCGCCGCCGGATCTTCCGGTCGTCGCCACGCCGCGGCCGGTGCCGCCGCTCACCGCGGGGATCGAGCTGCGCGACGTCTGGTTCCGCTACGACCCCACCTTGCCCTGGGCGCTGCGCTCATCATCGTAGGCCCCCTGCTCTCGGCCGCACTGCTCGTCGTCAGTGCGCAGGGCGACACGCTCCCAAACGTGGAAAACAGCACCCATATCCAAACCACGAGTCGCATGCCATTGTGGCCGTTTGTTCTCATGGTCGCCTACGACCTGGTGTACCACCTCGTCATCACCATCGACACCGCCACGAGCTCATACGGCATGCTCGGCCTTGTCGCTCTCTCTGCCGCCGCCTTGGCTCTCGCCCTTGTCAAGGGGAGCGATTATTCGCCATTGCCCCTCAACAAGGCGGCGCTGCCGTGCGTCGTGGCGGCGCTCATGTGCCTTACGATGGATTGGCCCGGCCCCGAGATCGCAGCCCTGCTCTCAAACACCGGGTCAGCGGCGTTCTATCTGTTCGCCCTCATCACCTTCGTCATGATGTGCCAGCGCCACGAATACATTGCCGCTCGCTCCCTGGGCGCATTCCTTGCCGTCGAGCACACGGGGCATCTCTTGGGCGACCTCGCCGGGCAGGTCTTCAACCAAGCATTTCCTCAGGGCGGCATGCCGTTGCAGGTGTTCGCCGTCATCACAGCCACCGCAATGGTACTCGTGGCGACGCTCTTCTTCAACGACCTCGACGTCGCCCGTATCTTCGGCCTCGTGCCACAGGCGGTCACACCGCGCGGCAAGAACGGCGAGGAGAACGCGGGCAATGCCTCTCCATCAGTCATCTCCGTGATGTCGGCCCGAGAGAGCGTCGCCTGGCAATGTGCTGGAGCCGCGCGGCGACACAACCTCACGCTGCGCGAGGAGGAGGTGCTCGAGCTCATGATGCTCGACCTGGACAACGCCCAAATCGCCGAGGAGCTGACCGTGTCGCCAGGCACCGTGAAAACGCATGTGAGCCATCTGTGCCGCAAGCTCGGCGCCTCCTCGCGCGCCGAGGCGGTCGAGAAGGCGCGGCAGGCGTAGGGTCGCTCGACCGGTATGAGGCCTACCGGCAGGCATAGGGGCCTTGGCAGGCGCGAGGCCGCTGCCACCCCATGTGGGACATCATCTTGCACGTTTCCGTGTTTACCAGGCAGTTTACTTTTCTCAACCACGCCGTGGAAATCATTCAACCGTCCCGGGCACCGCACGGCAACGCAAACGGGGCTACAGTCGGAGACGTTCGGCACGCATCCCCGACGCCGCAAGGGGCGGCAGACAAGGAGTGTCACCATGGCAAGCATGAGCACAACCACACGCAGGCAGTTCGTCCAGGGCGCAGCGCTGGGGGCGGCGGGCATCGCAGCCGCAGCGGGCGTCGCAGGGGCGGCCCCCGCGCATCAGGCCAATGCTGACGAGCAGTGGGACCTCGAGGCCGACGTAGTGGTCGTGGGCTCGGGCGGCTCGGGCCTGCCCGCAGCCCTCAAGGCCCATGACGACGGCGCCAGCGTCATCGTCGTCGAGGCCAACTGGGACTGCGGCGGGCACGCCATGGTCTCCGAGGGCATCCTGCCCATCGGCGGCGGTACCTCCATGCAGAAGAAATGGGGAGTCGAAGACTCCACCGACCAGTTCTACCTCGACCATACCCGCGGCGACTACCCTCTTTCGCGCTACAACGACCGCGACTTCGAACGCGCCATCACAAACGTCATGCCCGAGGTGTACGACTATATACAAGACAAGGGCATCGTTATGCTCGACCAAGCCCCGCAAAGCTTTGTAGACGGCGGCTGGAACGGCTGCGACACCGTGGATCGCTGGACATACCCCGACGCCACCGCCGGCGACTGGGTGGGCATGTTCGACAAGGACGACACGGGCCGCTTCATCACGCGACCCCTTGAGAAGTCCGCACGCGACGAGGGCGTCCAGTTCCTCATGAACTATCATATGGACAAGCTGTTCCGCGAGGACGGCGACGGGCGCGTCTACGGCCTGGAGGCAAGCCACACCCCGCACGTCTTCCCCGGCGAGACCGAACCCAAGACGAACCTTTTGACTGACGGCAACATCGACTTCACGGGCGACGTCTGCCGCATCAAGGCCAACAAGGGCATCGTCCTGGCCACTGGCGGCTCCATGGGCAACCTCGTGCTTCGCACCGCCTACGACCCGCGCCTCGGACCCGAGTTCGACGGCCTGGCCGGCATGCCCTACTCCAACGCCGACGGATCCGGCGAGATGGCGGGGATGGAGGTCGGCGCGGTGCTGGGCAACATGGTGGCCTACGCCCAACCTTATGGCGGCCATGCCATGTCGCCAGCCAAGCGCGTGGGCTGCCGCTACGTGTACTCGGGCGGCTACAACAAGACAAGCGTGCTGTGGCCCTACAT
>CAKUKJ010000448.1 GCA_934662525.1 uncultured Coriobacteriales bacterium
CCCCTCGAGGGTGTCGTCCTTGTATACGCGACCGATTTCGACGGCGGCCTCGACGGCTGCGGGTGTAATGATGTCGGAGGGATTAGCGGGATCCTCGCCGCGATTTTGAGGGCACTCGTCCATGCAGTACGTGGCCTTGCCGTGTTTGATAGGGAAGGCACCCCACTGGTCGACCCAGTTGGCGTCCCAGATTTGGTAGCACACGCCTGCGGGCTGGAGTTCAATCTGGTTCTCCATCTGCTGGCCGGGCACGTCCTCGTTCATGAATCGCTTGCCCTTCTTGTTGAGATAACAGAAAGGCGCGGTGCCCACGGGCGACATATCCATGCCGGTACCACCGAGGACCTTGCCCATCCAGTGGACCATGGGGGCGTGGTGCTTGTCAATGGCTGCACCAATCCAGTCGCCCATGAGCAGGCCGTCGCCCACATTCACGGGGTTGCCCTCAACGTCGTAGTTGGGCCACCAGTTGGTCACACCGTTCTGGTGCACCCATGGGCAGAAGAAGTCGAGGATCTCGTCGTTGGAGGAGTAATCACCTGTGGTCATGACCACAGACTTGTTGGCCATAGCCTTCACATACTTGCCAGTCTCGGCGTTACGGGCATACACACCGGTCACACGACCATTCTCAGTGATAAGAACCTCGCCGAAGTGGCCGAAGAGCGCCTGGGCGCCGGCGGCCTGGGCAGCCTCCCAGTTGGCGTTGAAGACGGCAGACTGGTCAGGCGAGAAAGTAACCGAGGAGGGGAAGCAGGGGTGCTCTTCCTGAGTGTAATCGTAGCCTTCGGGCAGTGGGCAGAAGTAGGGGGACACGTAGGTTCCTGTATCGTCGGGCACGTCGCACACAGAATCCTTGCACACGTACAACTCAGGATAGGCCGCAATATACCAGTCGAAGACTTCGCCGCAGTTGCGAGCCCACTTGAGCCAGATGGCACGCTTCGGATAATAGGAGCTCTCATCCATCTCGTGGTTCGCGGCCTCATCGGGAGTCACAACGTCGCCAAGGCCCCACTGGGCCATGGTCTGGCCACCCACGACGGCGAAGTCTCCAGAGCGCACGTTGGGAGTTTCGGACTTCTCGATGCCAAGGACTGACGCACCCTCCTCGGCGGCGGCACGAGCCGCCGCGACGCCGGCGAGGCCCAGACCGATGACGACGATGTCGGCACTCGCCTCGGATTCGACCATGTCCTCCGTAATCTCGGGGGGCTCGGCAGCCCAGGGATACTTGGCCTCCTTGCGGGGCTCATTAGCCATGGCGATACCCGCACCGCCCGCCGCCAGCGCCGCCGCACCGCCCATTGCGGCACCCTGCACGAAGTTCCTCCTGGTAATTGTCATGTCGACCTCCTCTTGTCGCGACCACTTCGCTGGTACGCAACTCGCGTTTATACCGGCATGTACATGCGCCGGAATCGAAGAGAATAATCGACAACGAACGCGTCACCCTGCTACACCCTAGAGAGGCTAAAACCCGCTCGAAGCATGTCACCAAAACGGACGAATCCCTTGGTGACACGAGTAACGTGCACCGTGGACGCCAACGACAAGGACATGTACGAGGCGACCTACCCCGACTACGTGGTCCTAGTGTTCGAGGACGGCAAGGGCTTCGAAACCGAGGGCGTCGACCCCGCCATGGCGGTAGTGAAGGGCGACCCGCAAGGCTACCTGCCCGCCATCAACAAGGTCATCGACAACATGACCAGCGAGGAGCGCCAAAAGCTCTGGGACGAGGCAGTCGAGCGCTCGCCGGAGTAAGCGGCTGAACTGAAGAACGCCCTCGACGACAGGCGTCATACGCCGTGCGGGCCAGGCGCCGTCATGCGGTCTGCCGTGATTGACGCTGCTCCATGCACACTCTAAACTCCGGACAAAACTTTCGGGCAGAGACGACTCGATGGCGATGCGAAGTCAAGAGAGGCGTGTGGGGGCATACATGGGCGCGACACATCAGGCACATGTCATTGCTGGGGGCCAGGATTCTGCCCCCCAGCAAAATACCGACGCCGCACAGCCCACCGCTCCCCTAGCCTGTCTCTGCGTTGCTATAGCCCTTCTGTTCAGCGCCGAATGGAGTGGGAAGTCATACTTTCAGCCTGCGGCGGAGAACCTCGCCGTGCTTGTGTCCGAGGCGATCAATGTGGGGGCCTACATCGCCTGTGCCGCCGGGTGGCGCACGTTCGAACGCATCTTTCTCGCACGTGGCAAGAGTCGCACATGGGCGCTGCTGCTGGTAGGGATAGCTGCCACTCTGGGGCGCGCGCTTCTGTGCGTCTCGGGGGAAGAGGAGTCCATCGGCATACCCAGCATGGCGGGCATCGCGCTGCACTCGTTGTGCGAGCCAATCTTGCTGCTCACCTGCCTGTGCCTGCTGTGCCAAGACAGCCCACGAAAGACGGCCGCGATACTGCCATGCGCGTTTATGCTGGCAGGGCTTGCGATGACAATCCAGCAGCTTGCCGACCTTGCCCTGG
>CAKUKJ010000449.1 GCA_934662525.1 uncultured Coriobacteriales bacterium
GGCTCAGGCACGTGTGCCTCCTGGCGGGCGGCGACGCCCGCAGTGCCCTCACGACGTTGGAGCTTGCCTGCGAGCTTGCGGCGGGCAACGACGTGCGCGACGAGGAGGGCCGCGTCGTCGTGGACGTCCAGGACGTGGCCCAGGCGACGCCCTCGCGGACCCAGCGCTATGACAAGTCGGGCGACGAGCACTATGACGTCGTGTCGGCCTTCATCAAGTCCATGCGCGGAAGCGACCCGGATGCCGTGCTCTACTACCTCGCGCGCATGCTCGAGGGAGGGGAGGACCCCAAGTTCATTGCCCGGCGCATCTTCATCTCCGCCAGCGAGGACGTGGGCAACGCCGACCCCCAGGCGATCCTTGTGGCAGAGGCCGCCTTCAAGGCCTGCGAGGTCATCGGCATGCCCGAGTGCCGGATAAACCTGGCGCAGGCCGCCGTCTACATGGCGCTCGCCCCCAAGTCCAACGCGAGCTACATGGGGCTGGCCCGGGCGTTCAAGGACGTGCGGGAGGCCCCTTCGCGCGCCGTGCCCAACTACCTGCGCGACCGCCATCGCCCTGGCAGCGAGAATTACGGCGACTACCTCTACCCGCACGACTATCCCGGCCACTGGGTGGAGCAGTGCTACTTGCCCGAGGGCCTGGAACGGGGCTGCTTCTACGAGCCGGGGCAAATCGGCTGGGAGCAGTATCGTTGGGAGTATGCACGCCGCAGCGTCGACGGGCAGCTTTTGTTGGGAGAGGACCCACGGGGCGGCAAAGACGTATAGCCGTCTCCCAAAGGGGGCATGATACGCAGGATATATGCCGTTGGGCATGTCTGGCAACTGAAAGGGGCTTGTATGCCAACCGTTCTAACCGTCGCGCTCGTCGTCCTGGTCGCGGCGCTTCTGTGGCTCGTCGTCGAGGTGGCGCTCACCGTGCGCCGCGCCCGGCCTTGCGTCGACTCCTTCAAGAAGGCCGCCGACGGGCTTGAGCCCGTCATCGTGTCGGCCAACGAGGTCGTGGAGCAGGTGAAGCCCGTCATCGCCAAGCTCGACGCCACGCTCGAGCAGGCCCAGCCTGCTGTCGTGCAGGTGGAGCCCGTTCTTCGTCAGACGGCGGGTGCCATTGGCGCCCTGTCCGACGACCTCGTGCGCCTCGACGCCATCTTGGGCGACGTCTCGCGCGCCACGAGCGCTGCCGGCAGCGCCGCGTCCGCCGTCAACGACGCCGCGGGCAGCATCGCACATCGTGCCAAGTCGGCCTTAGGCAGGCGCTTGGGGCATCGCCCCGATCAGCTCGGCGAGGCCGCCTCCTCCCATGCCGACGAGGAGGCGGCTGAAACCGCCGGTCAGCCCGGTGGCGAGGATTCCCTCGAGGCCGTGCCTCAGATTGAGGTAGCGCGCAAAGAGGCCGGCTACTTCACCTATCCCGACAACGACTAGGCCTTCTGGCCCGTTTGCACAAGGAGCATCCATGATTGATTCCAAACCCGCAGCACCCGCAGACCAGACCGTCCTGGAAGTGCCGGCGACCAACGACTACGCACGCGTCGTGCGCATGACCGCCGCCAACCTCGCCACGCTGGCCGGCTTCGGCATCGAGGAGGTCGACGACGTTCGCATGGCCGCCGAGGAGGCGTTCATCTACACGCTCGCCACCAATCCCGGCGAGAGGCTTTCGGTGCGCTTCGCCGTGTCGGGCCCCCGCCTGTCCATGGACTTCGCCCTGGGCACCGATTGGAAGGCCGACGACCCCGACGAGCCCGCGCTTGCCTACTCGGCGCTCATCCTTCAGGCCATGTGCGACGTCTATGAGATTTGCGACGAGCCCTCCTCCACCCTTCACCTCGAGAAAGAGGCAGGGGTTGCCAATGGCCGCTGATTCTAAAGGCTCGCACAAGCTGGCTTGGGACAAGGACCGCACGCGCGAGCTCTTTGCGCGCTACAAGGAAAAGGGCGACACGTCGGCCCGCGACCAGCTCATCGTCAACCACCTGAACCTCGTGCGCTTCCTGGCCGCGAAGTTCGCCAACCGCGGCGAGCCGCTCGACGACCTCGTGCAGGTGGGCACCATCGGCCTCATCAAGGCCATCGACCGCTTCGAGCCCGAGCGCGGCCTTGAGTTCACCACCTATGCCACGCCCACCATCCTGGGCGAGATCAAGCGCCACTTCCGCGACAAGGGGTGGTCGGTGCGCGTGCCCCGCAGGCTCCAGGAGCTTTCTGCCAAGGTGAACCAGGCCAACGAGACGCTCACGCAACGCTATCAGCGCACCCCCTCCGTGGAGGAGATCGCCCGTTATCTTGACGTCTCGGTCGACGAGGTGCTCGAGGCCATGGAGTCTTCCGAGGCCTACGCGTCGGTGCCCCTGGAGTCGCCGGGGTCCGATGACGACGACGCGCCGTCGATCATCGACCGCTTCGGCACGGTCGACCAGGACCTCACCTCGCTCGACGACAAGATGGTCCTGTCGGGCGCGCTTGCCAAACTGGAGCCC
>CAKUKJ010000450.1 GCA_934662525.1 uncultured Coriobacteriales bacterium
TCCTTGGGGGCGACCTCGAGCACCAGGCAGGTGCCCAGATTCTCGAGGTTCACCGTGCAGGCAGCCGAGAGGCCGGGGCAACCCGTGCCCACGATGACGAAATCGGCCTCGTCAGCCCACTCGATGCCCGCGGCAGCCTCGTCGGCATGAGCCTTGCCGGCAAGCATGCCCGTGCCCGCAGCGGCGACGGCGCCTGCGGCCGCGACGCCCTTCAGAAGGCTGCGACGATTGAGGGTTGTGGCATTGATATCCATGTGAGAACTCCCCTTCTTGTGATGCCGCGCATGTCCTGGCGCCAAATCACGACGACCCCGCGACATGCCGCGACGCTTGACAGGCGTCTTGAGACGAACCCGGGGGCTTGCGCTGCGAATGCGCGTCCTCGGCGGCGTCCGCCTTTCGACGCCATCGACCTTAGGACGCCGCGCCGGCCTGCGCAGTCCCCCGATGTTCGGCAATTTGATGACACAATGGCGGTACCATCGATTACCATAGGTTGGGTATTGCACTTTCTACCTGCTATAACAGCTCTGTTGAGAAAAGAGGCCCAAGCATGTCAACGATTGCGAGGAGCAGGGAAGTGCCAGTCAGAACCAACATTGCAAGCGTGGCACGAGAGGTCAGCTCGACGTTCGACGCGCGCTTTCTGGGGCTTGCGGCGCTCATACCCGTGCTCGAGGTGTTCCGCCGCATCTCGTTCAGCCTGCCCATCGCCCTGAGCAAACAGGCGTCGCCCGAGGCATGCGTCGCATGCCTCGTGGCCGGCTTGCTCATCGTGTTCACCGGCGTCTTTGCCCGCTTTGCCCGCAATCGGTGCTCACTGAGCCGCGTATGGCCGGCGGCAGGGCTTGCCTGCAGCCTCACGGGCATGTTCTGCATGCTTCTAGGCACCTCTCACCTGGAGGCGATTCCGATTGCGCTCGCCCCCTGCGGCTATCTCTTTCTGGGCATCGGTATCGGACTCATACTGCTTGCTTGGATTGAAGCGCTCACGGCCAACGGCGCGCTTGTGAACCTGTTCTACGTCAGTTTGTCGGTTCTCGTCGGAAACGTCCTTATCTTTGCCGTCGTTGCACTCGACACACCCATGACTCTTTGGACGCTCCTGAGCCTTTGCCTTGTCATCTCGTCTTTGGCACTTGTCTGCGTGAGAAGGGGCCATCCCTCCCGGTCAGCGCAGGCGGAGGCCCCCGGCGGGAGCAAGGCCGATGCGTCTCTCGACGCACCCGTGCGCGCCGACCCCAGTTGCGTGCCGCCGGCCTCCTCCGCAACCATCGACGCCCCGGATGCCGCAGATGCGCCGTCCGACGAACGGAGGGCGATCGGAGCCGTGCGCTCTTCGTTGACCGCGCAGGCGATGGGGCTTGCGTTGGGCGTCTTCTCCTGGGGCGTCATGGCGATTCCGCCGCTGCCGTATGTCAACGACCATAAGGCCTGGGTGTACCTGGCAGGAAACCTCATAGCGTTCGGGGTAATTCTCACCCTGATATACGCGCTGCGAGACGGGGCGCGCTACAGCGTGATACGGCAGAAGATGTTCTTCCTGCTGCCGGTCTTTGCGGTATTCATGTCGTACTTTTCGTTCATCCGCATGCTTGATGCAAACGGCGTGCTCAAAGACGTCCTCTCGATAGGCTACAACATGAGCATGGCCGGATTCTTCACCTTGTTCGTCGCATCGTCTGCGGCGCAAGCCCGCGAGAAGGGCCTCGCGGTTGAGGCCGTCTCAGCGCCGGCACTCATCGCCTGCACGCTCTCTTACGGCCTGGGTGCCATCCTCTACGACATATACGGCAACACCGCGATGTATTTCCAAATCGTATTTACGACGCTGTACATCCTGGGTCTCGCCTTCATTTCGTCGAAGCGCGCCTCGCTTAACGACGACAGCCTGTTGGAGGAACGCTGCATTGCCACGGCGCGCAAGTTCGGACTGTCTCAGCACGAGGGGGAGATATTGCGTCTCACGTCAGCCGGTTACACGCCGGCTCGCATTGCCGAGGAGCTCACCATCTCGCCTGAGACGGCGCGCACCCACAAGAAGCGCATCTACGCCAAACTCGACGTGCACTCCCACGACGAGCTCATGCGCCTCGTGCGCACCGGGAAACGCTAAGGGCGCTGGGAAAGGGGCCGCCCGCAGACGAACCGGGCGTCTGCCAAGTCTCTTGCCCCACATTCAGCTATACTCGATACCCTATAAACCATGGCGCGTCGGGGGCGCTTGGGGCGGGAGGCTTCACTGTGGACGAAGACACGAGGGGCGGCAGCACGGGCGGGCGCAAGCGCGTCTTTCCCCATCATCTCCTCGTTGCGGCGCTCAACGTCGTCATCGTCGTCGTGATGGCGGCCTGCACCTGGATGTACCTGTCGCAGGCGCACCTCGAGCGCGAGGAATCGCGGACTTCCATGTTCGTCTCCAGCGTTGAGGCCATGAAGCAGTTCGCAAACACCTACATCTCCGCAGAGCAGGGC
>CAKUKJ010000451.1 GCA_934662525.1 uncultured Coriobacteriales bacterium
GCGCTTCTGCTCCTCCGTGTAACTCGGCATCCGCGAACTCCTAACCGGACCAATCTGGTCCAACTATTTGTCCGCATCCCCCTACCAGTAAACTGCTCCCCCACGCCTGCTGGCACGGATTCCCACGCCGCTAAGTCCTCGCAGCAAAAAGCGCTGCTGCGGAGTCGCGGCTTAGGGAACCGCGCCAGCAGGCTGCGCAATCTACTCCGAGTGCCATTGGCGAACCAAACAAAGCCAAAGCGAATCAAACAGAAAACGAGGCCAGGGGCCGCTTT
This sequence comes from uncultured Coriobacteriales bacterium, assembly GCA_934662525.1. Classification (GTDB taxonomy): domain Bacteria; phylum Actinomycetota; class Coriobacteriia; order Coriobacteriales; family UMGS124; genus UMGS124. The sequence goes on from CAKUKJ010000451.1 coordinate 276, forward strand.
CCCGATTGGGGAGGCGGTCCCTGGCCTTTGCTGACATTGAATTTCGGTTCTTAGCCGCAGGGACGAATCCTACGCCTGTGCGAGAGCCTCGGTCACGGCGTCGAAGATGGCCTTGGAGGTCACGCTGGCGCCGGAGACGGCCTCCACGCCGTCGATGCCGTTGGCCTCGACGATCTTGGCAGGCAGCTGCTCGATGGCCTTGGAGCCGATGCCCTCGGTCTCGGAGTTCTCGCCCACCTCGACGTCGGTAATTTTGCCGCCCTCGACGGTCACCGTGACGTCGAACTTGCCGCCGATGCCCTTGCCGGTTCCGGTATAGGTGCCGTCGGCAAGCTCGCCGGTGCCGGCCTCGGCAGGTGCTGCGGCCTCAGCAGGAGCCTCCTCGGCGGCAGCCTCGCCCTTCTCGGCGGGCACAGCCTCGGCCACAAGGTCGCTCGTGCCGGCGATGACCTGGCCGAGCAGGTAGCCCCACGTCACGCAGCGCCCGTTGGAGTTGCCGGCCATGTTAATGGGATAGTCCACGGCGTACAGGTCGCCCGAGACGTTGCCGGTGGCATAGAGGCCCTCAATGGGCTTGCGGTTGGTGTCGAGCACCTGCATGCGGCGGTTGATGTCGAGGCCGCCGATGATGGCGAGCAGCGCCACGCCCACCTTGCAGGCGTAGAACGGCGGCTCGGTGACGGGGAACAGGAAGTCGGCCTGCTTGTGGAAGTCCTCGTCCACGCCGGCTTCGACCTCCTCGTTGTAGCGGTCGACCGAGGCCTTCATCGCGTCGGCGTCGATGCCGATGAGCTCGGCCAGCTCCTCCAGGCTGTCGGCCTTGAAAGCGCTGCCGTTGTCAGCCTCGATGGCGGCGTCGACGATGGCGGTGACGTCCTCGGGCTTGAAGGGGTCGCCCACCTCGCCGCCCATGGAGTCCCAGAACATGCCGCCGCCCACGCCGTTCTCAAGCGTCTTGACGTTCTGCTCGCCGTAGTTGGCATCCATGATGGCCCAGGCGATGTGGTCGGTCTGGCGCATGACATTCATCGACTTGCCCTGAACCCAGGTGCCCTCGTTGCAGAAGCGCTCGCCCTCCATGTTGAGGAACATGAACGCGCCGTGGAACATGCAGCCCGCCTGGGGGTGCAGCATGAGCGGGAAGGGGCCGTCCTGCATGCCGGCGCCTACCCACAGGCCCATCTTGTGGCCGTCGCCCGTGGAGTAGCCGGCAGGGCCGTTCTGGTTCTCGAGGCAACCATGGATGATGGGCTCGCAGTAGTAGTCCACCATCTCCTCATCCATGTCGATGCCGCCGGTGGCCAGGATGACAGCCTTGGTGCCCTCATAGTAGACGTTGTTGCCGTCGGCGTCGGTGGCGATGACGCCGGTGACGCGGCCGGAGTCGTCCTTCACAAGCTGCTGGGCGCAGGTGTAGAAGTCATAGGTCGCGCACACGCCGTTGTGCTTGTCGGCGTCCTGGGAGTCGACGTACATCACGGCGGTGGGCAGGAAGTAGCCCGTCTCCTCGGGGAAGGTCACCGAGTCGTCCACCTTGTGGAACTGGTGATATGAGAAGCTCTCGGGGATGATGGCGTTGGGGGCGTAGGCGCGGAACGAGTCGGGCTCGACGCCGTACTCGGCGGCCTTGTCGATGAGCCAGTTGCCGGCCTCGCCCGACTTGTTGAACCACAGCGAGACGAGGGACTCCTTCACGCGGCTGCCGCAGGTGCGAATCCAGCGGTGCTGGGCCTCCTCCACGTTGACGGTGAGGTCTTGGCCGATCTTCTCGCCGTAGGACTGCGTGAACTTGGTGTTGCACAGACCCACGCCGCCGCCGCGGCCCTGGACGGTACCGAGCTTCTCGACGACGATGACGTTGAGGCCATTGTCAACACAGGAGGCGGCAGCCGTGCAGCCGGCGTTGCCGGCGCCGATGACGATGACGTCGGCAGTCTTGGTGGAAGCGCAGCTGGCGGGGTCGATGGGCTCGGGCGCCGTCATGAACGAGGGCTGAGCCTTCTCGTAGGCGGGGCCGGCCGCGTTGATGCCGCCTGTCTCGGTGGGGGCGGCGTACTTCATGTCCTCATCGGTGCCCGTACCGCCGGCAAACGCCGTGGCGGCAGGAACGGCGGCGATGGCGGCCACACCGGCCCCAGCCAAAAACGAACGACGCGAGATAGTCATCTTGAACCCTTTCATCT
>CAKUKJ010000452.1 GCA_934662525.1 uncultured Coriobacteriales bacterium
ACGCGCACAATCACGGGCGTCGTCATCGAGCACGAGGGCGCCGACGTGCGCGTGGCGGCGCGCAACGGCGTGGTGCTGGCGTGCGGCGGCTACGAGTTCAACCCCGAGATGCTGCACGACTTCGTCGGCGTGGCGCAGGTAGCGGGTATCGGCACGCCCTACAACAAGGGCGACGGCGTGCGCATGGCGCTCGAGGTGGGTGCGGATCTGTGGCACATGAAGAGCTACGAGCCTGGTTCCAACACGCTCATGTTCAACCCGTCCGACGGTACGAGCCCCCTGGCCGCCGGTGCCATCCCCGTGAGCGGTTCCACCATGTTTGTGGGGCCGGACGGTGCGCGCTACTACAACGAGATTGCCGAGAACCGTCATGGCCGGGTCAAGATTGCCGGCGAGTACCGTCCCGTCGACCATCCCGAAAAGACCTGGTTCCTCTGGGACCAGACTCGCATGGACGAGCTGGCAGGCGCGGGAATGGTGGACGCGCTCCCCGTGCTTTCCGGCGAGCAGTATGTCACGGCTGACACGCTGGAGGACCTTGCCGAGGCATGCGGCATGGATGCTGACGTCTTGACGAAGCAGGTGGCCGATTTCGGGTTCTTCGCCGAGCAGGGGTGTGACTACCAGTTTGGTCGCGACGCCTCCACCATCCGCGCCTTCGACGGCGGCCCCTACTACGCCATGCCCGGCATCCCACTCATCCTCAACACGCAGGGCGGCCCGCGCCGCAACAAGGACGCCCAGGTCATGGGTGCCGACGGCGAGCCCATTCCGCACCTGTACTCCGCAGGCGAGCTCGGCAGCATGAACGCCTTCCAGTACCAGGGCGGCTGCAACCTGTCCGAGTGCCTCATCTTTGGGCGCATCGCGGGTGAGAATGCCGCGACCGAGAAGTAGCAACCGAGGTCCATGCCGTTCCTGCCGCCGGAACGGTCAGAGCCTGCACCCCGCTTTGCCTTTATTGGCGAGGCGGGGTATTTTGTTTACGGCGTGTTGGGCGTGCGGAAGGGGTGGCGGATGGTCGATGTTGCGAGTTGGTACAGCGATGCGGGTATGTCAAGCGCGATGGTTTTGAAGGGGGCCGGGATCTCGCGCAACGCCCTGGTGAATTACGAGCGTCACGGCATCGTGCACCCCGCACGAGACGAGAACGGCTATCGCGTCTATACGCGCGCAGACCTGCTTGACGTCATGTGCTGTACGATGTTCACCTCGATGGGCTACTCGGTTGCCGAGGCGGCGGAGTTCATGCAGGATGACGACGTCATGGGTGTCCATCATATCGACACGTATCTCGAACGCCTCGCGCGGCAGCGCGACATCGCGCAGGCGAAAATCGACAACCTTGAGGCACTGCGGCGTGCGACACTTGAGGTCCGCCCACCTGAGGATGCGGCAATCAAGCTGGTTGAATGTCCCGAATGGCTCTTTTTCTTCGATGAGCACGAGTCGGTGGACATCCGGGAGATCAAATCGGACAACCAGGTGGTACTCATGCGCTCGGTTCCGCTTGCATGTCGCGGGTTTGTGGTAGAGGGCCTTTTTGCCGAAGGCGGGCCCACCGCGTTTCGCTGGGCCCGCACGTTGCGCCGCGACCATGAGCGCCTGCTTCCCGTCGACGCGACGCGAGCTTGCGTGCTGGGCGGGAAATGCCTGCGCGTCGCCCTCAAGGCCGATTATCCCGGCATCGATCCCCATGGCGTCCTGCGCGAGCGGCTGCTTCTGCATGTGGCCCGGGAATCGCTGCGCATCGCGGGCGACCCCTTTGTGGCGCTCCTTCCCAGCAACCGCCGCCCAAGCCCGATATTCGAGCTGTTCGTCCCAGTGGACGAGGTATAGGCACGCGGTTGGGGTCGGACTCTTCCAGGCTGTTGGGGCGTTACGTGCGGATATCTCGATATGAAAGATGGGTCTGCGCATAAACATCCTGAGATGTTTCCGCATAATCGGGGTTCTCCAGCCATGGGGACGGGCCGATTCTGACGCACTGTCAGGTTGACGGTTGGCGTATGCTCATGTATGCGCTTCTGACCAGGCTTTTTTGTCTCGTTCTTCCCCGATGTCCCGAGAACAAGAGGTATCCTGATTGAGGAAACGAGTGGAAGCCGGTATGTAGGTGGCTGGAGAGCCTGCTTTTTGCGGAAGCATCGGCAAATAGCCGCCCCCGCTTTTTGGTATACAACCTTGGCTGCAGCGCTGCCCTGCCATGCCTGGGACCGTCCTCTGTTCTCGTGCGTTCGCCCTGCACATGGGAAATCTCGCTTTATCCCACTCACCCAAACACGTTCCACACGACGATGCCGATGACGGCTCCCACGCAGGCGCCGACGATAACCTTGACTGCGCCCTTGACCATGCGGTTCTTTCGCGCTGAGAGGCTCTTGGGATTCTCGCGGTCCACGGGTTCGCCTTTGGAGAACGCCACTATCTCGCGATAGGTCACGAGG
>CAKUKJ010000453.1 GCA_934662525.1 uncultured Coriobacteriales bacterium
TCGTCTGCACGAAGCCCTGCTTGCGGGCCAGCTCCACCTGGGAGTCGAGGTAGGTGCGCACGCCCGGGTAGGTGGCGTAGTAGCGGTCGATCATCTCCTGCGCCTCGGCGGGGCTTATCTTGAGCGACTGCGACAGGCCCCAGGCGGTCTGCCCATACACGATGCCGAAGTTGACGGCCTTGGCCCGGGAGCGCTGGGCCGGGGTGACCTCGCTTGCCGGCACGCCGAACACGCGCGAGGCGGTCTCGCGATGGAAGTCCTCCCCCGAGAGGAACGCGTCGATGAGCCCCTCGTCGTCCGAGAGGTGCGCAAGCAGCCGCAGCTCGATCTGCGAGTAGTCGCACGACAGGATCACGTTGTCGGCACACGCCGGCACGAACGCCGTCCTCACCATGCGGCCCAGGTCGCTGCGCACGGGGATGTTCTGCAGGTTGGGATCGGACGAGGAGAGGCGCCCGGTGGCCGTGACCGTTTGGTTATACGTGGTGTGCACACGCCCGTCGGAAAGCATCTGGCGGGGCAGCGCGTCGAGGTAGGTGTTCTTGATCTTGACGCGCTCGCGGTAGTCGAGCACGTCGGCCACCACGGGGTAGTCGCGCGCGAAGCCCTCAAGGAGCTTGGCGTTTGTGGAGTAGAAGCCCTTCTTCGTCTTCTTGAGGGGCCTGCCCGTCTCCGGGTCGCGCGTGGGGAGGCCCAACGTGTCGAAGAGCACGCCCGAGAGCTGCGCAGGCGAGTCGATGTTGAACTCGCCGCCCGCAAGGCCGTAGATGCGCGAGCGGATCTGGTCGATCTGGCCGGCGAGAAGCTCGGATTGGCCGGCGAGCACGGAGGTGTCCACCTTCATGCCGTTGCGCTCGAGCACCGCAAGCACCGCCACGAGCGGCATCTCGATGTCGTCCATGCAGGCCTTGGTGCCATCCGCTCCGAGCAGCCCCTCAAGCACCTCGCGAAGCGCGAGCAGCGCGGCGGCCGCGCAGGCCCCACGTGCCTCGGCGGACTCGGGCGTGGGCGTGGCCGACCCCGCCGCCTTGCCCCTCTTGGCAGGCTCGGGGTACACGAGGGCCGGCAGCCCCCAAGGCAGGAACGCCTCGGCAAGCGCGCTGGGCTCGTAGTCGGAGCGGTCGGAGTCGAGCAGATAGGCGGCCACGGCGACGTCGAACACGTCGGCGCTGCGGGTGGAGGCGAACTCGGCCGCGTCGAGCAGCGCCGGCTCCGCCCCGTCGAGCGGGTAGAGGCGGCGCAGGTCGCCCTTCGTGTCGAACGAGACGACCTTGCAGCCCTGGTAGGCCTCGCGCAGCGCCTCAAGCGCGTCGTCGCCCTCGAAGCGCGCAAGCTCGGCCGCCGCATCGGCGGGCTTGCCGGCCGCGCGGTCCCAGCCCGAGCTGCACGCGATCCACAGGGTCTGCGCCCCGCCGAAGAGGCTGCCCTCGTCGATGCCCTCGTCAAAGAACGCGCCGACCCAGGCCTCCTGCGCGGCGGCCTGCCTCAGGCGCGCCCAGGCGGCCTCGCCCGAAAGCGGGGCGGCGGGCAGGTTGGGGCCCTGGGCGGCCACCCCGGCGGCAGAGCACGTCTGCGCGCCCTCCCCCTGCGCCCCGCCGGCGCACCCGCAGCGCAGCACGCGGCCCTTGAGCGTGCGCAGCGCAAGCGCGTCGAAGGCACGCTCCACCTCGGCGGGGTCGAACGCGGGCCAGAGGGCCCCCTGCTCGTCGAACTCCACGGGCGCGTCGCGGCGGATGGTGGCCACCTCGCGCGACACGAGCGCGTCTTGCGCGTGCTCGCGAATGTTCTGCCCCATCTTGCCCTTGATCTTGTCGGCGTCAGCCAGCACCGCGTCGAGCGAGCCGTACTGCACGATAAGCGCGGCGGCCTTCTTGGGGCCGATGCCGGGCACGCCGGGGATGTTGTCGCTTGTGTCGCCCTTAAGGCCGTAGAAATCGGGAATCTGCTCGGGGCGCACGCCCTCGTAGAGCGCGCAGATCTCCTCGGGGCTCATGATGGCGACGTCGCTCATGCCCTTCTTGTTGGCCACAATGGCGACGTTGTCGTCGGAGAGCTGGTAGGCGTCGCGGTCGCCCGTGACGAGCAGCATCCTGTGGCCGAGCTCCTCGCCCTGGCGGGCCAGCGTGCCGAGCAGGTCGTCGCCCTCCCAGCCCTCCACGGCGTACACCGGCACGCGCATGGCGCACAGCAGCTCGCGCATCATGGGGAACTGCTCGGAGAGCATGGGATCGCGCGGGGGGCGCTGCGCCTTGTACTGGGGAAGCATCTCCATGCGCACGGCCGGGCGGCCCTTGTCGAAGGCGACCATGACGCCGTCGGGGCGGAAGTCCTCCATCAGGCGCAGGAACATGCCCATGAAGCCGAAGATGGCGTTGGTGGGCCTGCCGTCGGGAGCGCTCATGGGGGTCTGCACCGCATGGAAGGCGCGGTGCATGAG
>CAKUKJ010000454.1 GCA_934662525.1 uncultured Coriobacteriales bacterium
GTCCATGCCGAAATGCGCCTTCACGTAGACCTTTATCGCAAGCCTCACGCGCCCGTCGGAGTCGTCGGCGGCCCTTTCGGGGGAGACGCCGCCCGCCCGCAGCTCCTCGCGGGCGGCGTCGATGATGTCGCCTATCTCCCCGTCGTAGTCGCTCACCCAGGCGGGGATGCGCAGGGCCGCGCGGCATGAGGCCAGAAGGTCGGGCTTTGGCTTGTCAGCCATGGCCGCGCCCCCTCAACCCTAGGCCGTCTTGACGGTGAGCTGCGCAAACGCCTGCGGCACGGCGAGGCCGCAGTCGAAGAGCACGTAGCCGTCGAAGCACCGGCGCTGGGTGCCGTCGTTGGCGACGTACGGCGTCACGTCGGGGCCGTTGAAGAGGTTGCCCTTGATGAGGTCGGGGTAGCCCGCGAGCACCGTGCCGTCGGCGATGGAGTCGTCGCGCTTGACGAGCTTGCCGAAGATGTGGCCCTCGACCGTGGGGTCGGCGGTCTTCTCGTCGATGAAGTAGGAGCGCTTGTTGGCGTCCTCAAGCATGGCGATGTGGTTCCAGATGGTGTTGTTGTTGGCGTAGATCACGCAGCCCTTCGCGGCGGCGTTGCCGTAGGTGTAGAGCATGCTGAGCAGCTTCGTGAGGTCTGCCTTTGCGAGAGTCGCGGCCTTGGCGGTCTCCATCTTGTTTCCCGCCGCCATGCCCAGGGTCGCGTCGACGAGGCGGGCGTGGGCAAAGGCGTTGCAGGCGACGGAGAGGCGGGCGGCGGTCTCGGTCACGATGTAGTGCTCGAAGCCGTCCACGGACTGCACCGCCATCTTGCGGCTCATCTTCACCGTCTTCTTGATCTCCTCGCCGGTGAGGGTGATCGTCTCGAACTCGTTCTGCTCCTCGTCCGCGGGGGCCGCGCCTTCTGCGGTCTTGGCAGCGTCGCCCTTGGCGATGGCCTTGTGGCGGATGATCTCGAACTGGTGGGGGAAGCTCTGCTTGGAGATGTCGCCGTAGAGCACGGCCGTGTTGTCGATGAGGGAGATGATCTGGTTCTGAAGCTCCACGGGCACCACGGAGTCGGTGTTGCCGGTGAGGTGGGTGAATGCGGCGCGGGCCTCCATGGCGTGGGTCTTGGCGGCGCGCTCGGCTTCGGTGAGCTCGTTGCCCTCCACGAGGGTCACGCCGCAGCGCTGGGCCACGTCCTTGACCCAGGCGCGGCGCTCGGCGGCCTTGTAGTCGGTCGTGTCGTACACGCCGGCCATGCCGCAGCCGTTGGCGCTGCGGGCGACGGGCATGGCGTCCACGGTGCGGGCGGTGCCGTTGGCGATGGCCGCGCGTGCGGCCTCCACGCGGGCGGCGCGGCTGGTGCGGGCCGCGTCCTGCTCGGCGGCGCGCTTGTTGATCTCGTCGGTGAGCTGCGCCATGCGCTGGGAGTCCTCCTCGGTGGGCTCCGTGTCGTTGCCCTGGTACTTCTCGATGAGCGCCTGAAGCTCCTTGATGAGTTCGTCCATTACTGAATCCCTTTCGTCTTGGCGATTGCCAACGATGCGCGGGCGATTGCCAGCGCCTTCCTGCGCCGCACGTGCTCCCCGTGCGCCTGCCCGATCGCTCCGTCGAGCAGGTTCCTAGCGCTTATCTCGGTGTTCGGGTCGGCCGGCAGGCTGACCGCGCTCACGTCGAATACCTTCTTGACCCTCGTGATGGTCGTGGTGTGCGTCTCTCGGTCGTACTCGTCGGCGGCGATGTCGAAGGCCCACGACATGCGCGTCACGAGGCCGTTGCTTATCTCCTCGTACAGGTCGCGCGCCGCCTGCGAGCCCGACAGGTCGGCGGCCACGAACAGGCCGTGCTCGTCGGGCTCCACTGCGAGGGTGCCGTTGCTCATGCGCGCGAGCACCTTGCCCCTGTGGTCGAACTGCATGATCACGTCGCTCATGTCGCAGGACGCGAACGCGTCCCGGTCGATGACCTCTATGTACTTGGTGCCGTCCCACGGGTCTTCCCAAAGCACGTATGGGTCGTTGAACGTGGAGGCGTATCCCTCCACGTAGTACTCGGTGTCGAACCGCTTTGCCTTGCCCTCGTCGGGCTTGAGCGCGCGCATCGCCGCGCTCATGGCGCGGTACTGGCGCTCGTTAGGAACTGCCGGCATCCGCCGCCCCCTCTCCCTTGTCGGTCTTGTCGATGGCCGCGACGTTGGCGTTCGTCTGCGCGGCGGCCTGGGCGTCGTCGACCGTGTGCTGCGAGATGAGCCCCAGGTCGATGTACTCGCCGCGTATGACGTGGCGGTCGCCGCCCTCGTATGGCGGGGACTGGAACACCTCGGCGACCTGGTTGCCGCTCCACACGCCCCGGTCGAAGAGCGCCGTTGCGACCTTGAGCTTCGTGGTGTTGCTCGCGAACTCAAGGCGGTTCGCGCTGAACATGATCGAGTTGCCGCGCGCGATCTCGTTGGG
>CAKUKJ010000455.1 GCA_934662525.1 uncultured Coriobacteriales bacterium
GTCTAAGCGTTGCCTGCGCCGTGTCGAGTTTGTAACCGGCAGGCGCCTGCACCTCGCTGACGACATACTCGCTGTAATCCCGGCCGCTCGGGTCGTCATGCCCCGGCGTGATGCCGGCAGCCAAAAGCGTGCTGGGAACGATGAGGCCGTCGCACAGGGCCCTGCCGTCGTCACCCGTGACAAACGTGCGCTCGCCCATGCGCGCCGTTCCGTCAACGTCGCGGAAGTACCCCGAGACACTGAACGTCGCGCTAGCGAGGGACGCTCCGTCATCCCCTGCCGATCGCTTCTCGAGCACGAGCTGGGCTGGTGCGTCCTGGGCCACAACGGTCAGGCCGTCGTCGGCGACATACCACCCCTCGGGCACGTCGCCTTCAGATGCAGCGGTGACGAAACCGTTCTTGTCAATCACAAAGTGCAGCTCGGTTTGGATGCGCGTGTAGCCAGCGGGGGCCGACACCTCGCGCACGATGTACTCCTGTCCCACGATGAACGCGGCCTTGCCGACGACGCCCTCGCCCGTAGGCGAGAACGTCATCTCGTCGGTCGAGTTGTCGTTGTCAGCAAACGTTCCACCCTCGGCAGGCCTCACGCCAAAGACGGCGCCCGCAAGCAGGTTGCCGTCCCCGTCGACCTTGCGAAGCTGCAGCTCGGTTGGCTTGTCGGACACGGTCAGCACGGGGGCGGCGCCGCCGGAGACAGTCCAGCCCGGCACCTGCACCGCAGGCTCGACCAGCAGCACTGAGCCGTCTGCCTGCACCGTCACGACGACCGAGTCATAATCGGAGGAGATGGCATAGCCGTCGGGCGCCTTCGTCTCGGTCACGCGGTAGCTCATGCCGACGATGAGCTGGCCCTCAAGCGCATTTGCTGCGCGCTCCTGCTCGGTCGCGCCGGCAGGCGCAGCTATGCCGTCGGCCCCGGTGACAAGTCGCTTGGAGGCGGCCCCGTCCACAAACCGGTCGCCCTCCGTCGCAGGCTCGACCAGGAACTCAGCGCCCGCAAGCGCGAGACCCACGCGGGCGTTGAGCGAGTCGGCACGCTTCACGATGGTCAGACCGGTGGGGTCATTGGCCATGGTGCCGGCGGAGACGGGAGCCATGTTGTCGGCGTCTGCCTGGGATGTCATGCCCTCGAACGTCGTGGCGCCTATGGTGAATTCCTCGCTGCAGGCGTCGGCTCCGATGTTGGCGATGTAGCCGTCTATGCTCGCAGTCTCAACGAAGCGGTAGGTGCCGTAAGGCAGGTTGCTCACCACAAGGTGGCCGCTGGCAAGCGAGGCGCCGGCAACCTCGGAAACCCCGGTAATCGCGCCGTCACCGTCAACGGCAAGCAGGTACTCGCGGCCCGTAAGCAGGCTTGCCGCATCGGCCACATCGGCCCACGAACCGGTGGCCGTCTTCACTTGAAGCTTGAATGCAACGCCGTCGAGCCCCTTGGCGGCGTCGGCGGAGCTGACCTTCACGAGCTCGGCCCTGCCATGAAGCGGGTCATTGGTCAGACCCGCCTCGGTCCAGGCGGATTCAGAAGCCCCGTATGCAACATCGAGAGACTGCCCGTCGGCAAGGTCGATCGTCTTGCCATTGGCGTCGTTGTCGATGACGAACTCCGCAACGAGCTTGCCACCCGATGCATCGAGCTCAAGGTCGTAGCCGAGATTGGCCGTCTCGTACAGGCGGTATGTGCCCTTCTTGAGGCCGGTCAAGCTCAAGACGCCCGGGTCGGCCGCAGCCGTGGATATCTCGCCGCCAATCTCGACCCCAGCAAACGAGCACGTCGTGCCTGTCGCCAGGTCACTGCCCAGCACACGCCACTCGCTCGACCCCAAGCGCTTGTACTCAAGCCTAAACTGGGCGCCGTCAATCGCATCGCCCGTCTCGCTGTCGAGCTTCTTGAACTCCACGGCAGCGGAGAACTCGTCGTTTTCCGCCTCAACCGTCACAAGCTGCGGCTGAGAGGTGCCGTTGTCGGCAATGGCAAACGTGAAGACGGACTTCTCGCCGGCAGGCTTCACCGTCTGCGCAGACTCGCCCGTCTCAACAAAGTAATACGAGCCCACGGGCAGCCCGTCGGCCGCCGTGACATAGTACTTGGAGAGGTCGCCGAAGGCGGCGGAAGGATTCTGCCAGGCGAGCGGCTTGCTCGGGTCCTGCCCATCCACCGCAGTTTCAGACGACCACACGCCCGAGCCGTCGGTGGATATGCCCGAGGCGAGCAAAGTGCCGCCGCCGTTCTCCTTCGACGCGTCGTAGGCGCCCGCGTACAGGTCGAACGTCATGCCGGCAACGGGCACCTTTTCGCCGCTGTGCACGTAGAACTTCTCCAGCCGCACATGGCCGCGCGCCACGGCGTCGCTCACCGCGAGCGTCACCGTCTTGGCCTCCTCGGCGGACGCGCCGGCGGCAGTCTCCAGC
>CAKUKJ010000456.1 GCA_934662525.1 uncultured Coriobacteriales bacterium
GCATCGCGCACGCGCGGCGCCACCGCCAGCTACGGCCTAGGCTTGGCCATCGCCAAAAGCATCGCGCAGGCGCAAGGCGCGCAGATCTCGGTGACGAGCACCGAAAAGGACGGCACGACCTTCTCCGTGGAGTTCTAGGCTAGGCCTCGGCCAGCTCGGCGGCCGATGCCGCCGCGTCGGCGTCGGCGTCCTCGGAGTCGGCGCTTTGGCGGTCGGAACGGGCAGAGCCCAGCTCCGTCGCCACGCCGTCGACATACTCGGTGCGAGGCGCGTCGGCCCAGAGCTTCTCAAGGCGATAGAAGGCGCGGGCCTCGGGCTGGAAGATATGGGCGATGACGCCGCCGAAATCCATGATGTCCCATGAGTTGTCCTCGCGGCCGTCGATGGCCACGGCATGGACGTCCTTGGGACGCAGCTGGTTTTCAATCTCGTCGACGATGGCGTCTACCTGGCGGTTGTTGTCGCCGGTGCCGATTACGAAGAAGTCCGCGATGTCGGCGATGCCGCGCAGGTCGATGATGAGGATGTCGTGGCCGCGCTTGTCGTCGATGATGCGGGCCAGCTCGTATGCAAGTTCCTGAGAGTTCACAGGTCACTCCTTGTCTTGAGACGCCGGGGCGTCGGTTCTGCAGTCATTCCAAACATCCAAGGCACCAGGATATACGAAGCGCCCGGATTCCAAAAGGTAGATAAGCCCCACCCTCACGCACTCGGCGTAAACCTGGCGCAGCGTTGCGGTGCGGGCGAGTCTTCTGAGCGATTTCACGAAGCCCCCCTCTCGGGAGGGCTCGATCATGTCGGCCACATAGACGACCATGTCGAGGTCGGACATGCCCGGCGCGCCCGTCGTGTGTCGGGCGATCGCCTGGAAGACCTCGGCAGGGAGCTCCGGATAGGCCCGAGGCAAGGAGGCGGCAGCGGTGAGCCCATGGAGCACGGGCCAGGCCCCCTCGACATGGGGCACGTCGATGCCGTAGGCGTCGACCTTGCCCCACAGCTCCTCGGCGCTCAGCTGCTTGTCCCAGTCGTGCAGAAGGCCCGCGGCTTCGGCACAAAAGGAATCCACGCCATTGCGCCGTGCAAACCACAGAGACGTTTGAGCGACCCCAAAGGAGTGCGTGAGCCGTTTGCCTGAGAGACGCGCCGAGACGTCGCGGCGCAGGCGCTCGATGAGCTCGGCCTGCCCCGCGTCATACCCCGGGTCCCAAGGGGCAAAACCATCGTCCCATGGCGCAAGGTCGGGCGCAAGCCCCGCGGCCTCCTTGCGTCGGGTGGCCTTGGCGGCCTTTTCCTTGCCTTTCTCCTTAACCATGCAACGCCTCGCTTTGCAGATGGATCAACGGCCGTACAGCCGGTGTGAGTGTATGTAATCCAAGACACGCCCGTCGATGAGGCCGGAAACGTCCCTTCCCTCGGCCAGCCGCTGCCTGAGCCGCGTGGACGAGACGCAAGGTACCTCGCCGTGCAGCACATGAATGCACGCATGGGGGGCAAAGGAGCGCACGGCGGCAAGATCGGCGGCAAGCTCCTCACCCGCGCGGCCCGCCACGGCGATTTCAGCGAGTTCCAGGATACGCGCGGCCCGTCTCCAATGGGGAAGCGTCCGGAGGGAGTCGGCCCCCATGATAAACACGAGGCGCGACGGCGCCGGCCATACCCGGCGGAGTTCCTCGAGCGTGTCCACCGAATAGGTGACGCCAGGGCGGACCGTCTCGACGCGGCTCACCGAACATGCGGGCTCGCCCTCAAGCATGAGGGAGAGCATCGCAAGCCGGTCGGAGGCGTCCGTCACATGCTGGTCGCGCTTGAAAGAGGGCGTGCCGGCGGGAACCCAAAGCACCCCGTCGAGGGGCAGCTCGTCGCGAGCGGCACGGGCCAAGGCGAGATGCCCCAGATGGGGAGGGTCGAACGTGCCCCCCATGATACCGAGCACAGCACCGGGGCGAGACGGCCTGGGCACGTCGGCAAGCACGTCCCTTGCATCGTGCGAGGCCATGGCCTAGCGCACCTGCCCGCTTCCGCGACAGAGATACTTCGTGCTCACAAGCGCCCCCGCACCCATGGGGCCGCGCGCGTGCAGCTTCTGGGTGGAGATGCCGATCTCGGCGCCCAGGCCAAACATCCCGCCGTCGGTGAAACGCGTCGAGGCGTTCACGTACACGGCCGCCGCGTCGACTCCCGACAGGAACGCCTGCGAGGCAGCATAATCCTCGGTCACGATGCACTCGGAGTGGCCGGTGCCGTATCGGTTGACATGCGAGACGGCGTATGCGAGGTCGGGAACCACCATGCAGGAGAGCTCGAGGGCCAGATACTCCCGGCCCCAATCATCCTCGGTTGCCGCGACGCACGTCGTCTGCGCCATGCCCGCCGCCTGGGTTTGGCGCATCACGGCCTCGTCGCCGTGGACG
>CAKUKJ010000457.1 GCA_934662525.1 uncultured Coriobacteriales bacterium
CCTGAGTTTGGGGTGGTGGCCTCAACCGACCTCCCATTAATCGTGCGCGTCTTCGCCCAGCAGGTTGATGAGCTCTTGTTGGGAATGCACACCCATTTTTGCGTAGACGTTCTTCACGTGGTACTTCACAGTGTTGTAGCTGATTCCGAGTTCGGTTTGGATGCGCGCGGCGGCGTTGCCATGGGCGAGCAGCCTCATGACGTCTGCCTCGCGTGCGGTGAGGCCGTAGCGCCCCACTGCCGCATTGCAGCGGGCGGCAAGCCCATCGACGTATTGCACCTCGATTTGCGGCGTCAAGACGTCGGGGGCGATTCCCTCGATGGCGGCGTCGAACTCGAAGGTGCGTCGGGTGAGGAGCGTATACAGCACGATGCCGCTCAGCACTGCGATGATCAGAACGTCCTGCACCAAGCCGTCGCCCGAGAGCAGGGGAGCGAGAAAATCGTTGGGAATGAGCCATAGCGTTACCCCGACGGTGATTCCCATGTAGCTCACGGCGTTGCCCCAGCAGATGGTGGGGATGGCCTCTGCGGTGTTGCGCTGCGCCGCAGCGCTTAAGGCCAGCCATATGAGCAGCTCAAAGCACATATAGCCTGACATGAGCAGGGCGCTGGCAAGCTGGGCGGTGCGGGAGTCTGCCATGAGCACGAGCATGAAACCCACCGCCACGCTGAAGAACGACGCCACGAAAAGCGAGTCCACGCGTGTGGGGCCCTTGGCGCGCAGGGCATAGAGCGCCACCGCTCCCGTTGACACGACCGAGGCGACGGTCACCACCAAGGGCCCGGTGTCGTTCTCGCAGCGCAGGGCGAACCCGTATGCCACGCTGAAGACGAAGATGTACACATAGAAGCAATGTGAGAGGGGCATGAGGGCGCTCGGCTGCGCCATCCGCTGGCTCGCAGGCGCTTCCACCAAGGGAAGGCGCGCAAAGAAGTCTTGGGTGAGCGGCTTGCAAAGCAAGACTACGGAGACGCTCGAGGCCACCGCCACGACGTTGGCAAGCCAGTACGGGGCCCATTCGTTCATCGCGAAGGCCAGAACGATTCCCACAAGGCCCGATGACGCCATCGAGAGGCACGCCTGCCTGCGTTCAAGGCGCGCAAGCGCCAGCAGCCACAAGATGACGCCCCACAGGTCGATGGGAGCCGTCGCGACGACGCCGACGACTATCGCCGGGGCAAACCTCGTCGCTGTCCCCGCGCCGCACAGCACATAGCCTGCGAGTCCCAGCGCGATGGCACCCACCGTGATGGGGAGGGGCTTGACGAAGTCTGGGTTTGATCGTGCGATCATGAGCCCCATCAGGGCCAGGGCGATGCTTGTGCCGGTGGACACGTCGCGCGACCAGTCGAAGATTCCGTCGTACGACAGGTACAGGGTGCCGTTGAACATGAGGGTCAACATCATGGAGAGGGCGCCGGCGAGGAGCAGCCGCGCATGCGAGGGGCGATCGAGCCCCCTTGGCCGCACGGTGTCCGCCTCAGTCATGATGTCCGCCTCCTCGCTTAGCCGATGCCTGCCCGCATTGTGCCACACGACCGGCGCAGCGGTGCAGAAGGGCACGCTTTGTGAACGAGATTTGACAGAGGAAGACCGCATGCAACCCTAGGGGGTGAGTCAACGGGGGTCACCGGTGCACATGGGTCGCTGAATGTCCCTTATCTTATAAATCGTCTTTCTACCAGCGACTTTTTAGACCCTACTCGCAGCGGGTGGGGCTATTTGAGCGGTGGGTGGGTAGAGTCTGACACTGTTCTCGACAAGACCTGCCCAGGTTCGGATGCGTCGTTCGCCTGATAGGCTTGCCGGCGGGCCCGGTTGTCTGTTCGCCCGCATGTGCGCCCGCCGTACCGCCTCTCGGGCCTGCTGTCTCGCCTTGTCGTCTCCTCCGGCGCATCTTATAAAGATGCATAAGAAAGGATGCAACCATGGATCGTCGTTCGTTTGTCGCCGGTTCTGCTCTGGGTTTGGCCGGCATCGCCGCCTCTGCGGGCTTGGTCGGCACCGCCCTGGCCGACGGCGCTGCTGCCGATGAGACTGCCGCCGCAGCCCCTGTTGCCACCTCCACCGCCGCCGATGGTGCCCTTGCCAACGCCGGCATTTCCACGCCTGAGTCCGCTCCCGCCTGGTTGGGAGAGGAGCCCGAGGTTGCCGATTCCGACATCGCGGCCACCTACGACTGCGACATCTTCATCGTGGGCGCGGGCTGTGCTGGCGCCGCCGCAGCCGCAACGGCCGCCGAGATGGGGCTCAACTGCATCACGGTGGAGCGTGCCGCCTGCGTGCCTGAGACACGCGAGTACCTGTGCGGCGTGAACACGAAGTACACGGCCGACGAGGAGCCCGTCGATACCGGCAAGTTGCTTAACGAGATCAGCCGCTACTCCTCCGATACGAAAATAA
>CAKUKJ010000458.1 GCA_934662525.1 uncultured Coriobacteriales bacterium
CGCGGCCTGGTCGCCGGGGCCGACGTCGTGGTCGAGTCCGCCCGCCCGGCCGACGTGGCCGGCACCGGTCTGGCCCCGTCGGCGCTGCTGGCCGGCCGCGACGACCTGGTGGTCACCTCGGTGACGCCGTTCTTCTCCACGCCGCCAGGCATAGGCGTCGCGATGTCGCCCTCGGCGTCGTTCGCACCCGCCGTCAGCTTAAAGGAGAACTCGCCCTCCGCAGGTACGCGCGTCGTGGCATCGATGTTCTCAATCGCCTTGCTGCCGCCAAAGCTCAGCGAGACCACACCGAGATTGTACGCGTTGGTGAAGGCGAGCTCCTGATCGGCGCTCAGCTCGGGGTGGGCCTCGTCGCCGGTAGAAGAGAGCACGGTGATCCGATCGATGTAGAGCTCGCCGGTCTGTGTGTCATCGGCAACCTGGTAGAACAGCCAATAGGTGTTGGTGTCGTATTCGAACGCCGCGTTCTGGTCGGGCGTCAGGCTCGTCTCACCGTCGGTGCGGGGCACGTTCTCCCACAGCGTGAAGGTGTAGAGGCCCGCGGTGTCAAACGTGAGCGTGTCAAACACGACCCTGCCGTCGGCCCCGTTCCACTTGGTCTGGCTCTGCGCATAGGAGGCGCCGGGCGGCACGAGGAACGAGTTGAGCGTGAAGGAGAACTCCCCGCCTTCCAGCTCAAACGAGTTGCCGGCCGCAGCTGTCACGCTCTTCACCGCAGTGGGAGCCGCCGTCACAGGCTTGGCCTTGTACGTGTTGGTAAACGAAAGCGGGGAATCGGCCGTGCCGATGGCGCTCGTCTCCCCTTCCGCCTCGACATAGGCGCTGGCCATAAGCGTGCCGTGCCCGTCGTCTACCACCTTGACCGTGATGGCCACGGGAGCGGCATACGTCATGCCCGCAAGGTCGCCCTCGTCCTCAGACACCGTGTATGTCAGCGTCCAGGTCCTGGTAGACGCATCGTAGCTGGCGATGCCCTCCTGCGCTGCCTGGACAAGGGCCGCGCGCGTGAAGTGAATCGTCTCAAACTCAAACGGATGCTCGGCCGTCGTCGCATTGCCGGCGCCGTCATAGGAAACGGACGCCCGCGAGACCACATTGCCCTTGGAGTCGGCGACCGTGAAGGAGAAGGCGTCGCCCTCCTGCCACGCACGGCCAGAGAGGGTCTTGCTGCCTACGAGCGTAAGGTCGCCCTGCGCCACGTACTCGTCCACGGCATGGAGGGTCACGCCGTCGTCGCCCAACTCATAGCCCTCGACCGGGTCTGTGACCTGAATGGTGCCGTCCTGGCCCACCGTGAACGTGAGCACGCCCTCAACCGTCTTGTAGTAGGCATGGGACGCCTGGGTCTCCTCGACGGTGTACGTGTTGCCGGCGATGAGGCGGCCGCTCAGAGTCGCCGTGCCGTTTGAGCCGATGACCAGGGAAATGCCGTTCTCCGCTTCCTCGTCCGTCTGGTTTGCAAACCGCGAGCCCTGCGCGGCGCGCACCGTGAAACGCGCGCCCGCCATGGCGCTGGCGGCCGAGCCGTCGTCGCCGCGCTTGGAGACCTTCAGGCTCGTGGGTTCATCGGTGAGGCCGATGCGCGCGGCGGCCACGCCCTCGGCGTTGATACGCGCATTCCAGCCGTCGGGCATCTCCTCATTGTCGATGGCAAGCTTGCCGTCGAGCTGGACGGTCACATGGAGCACACCCGTGGACGCGATGTAGCCATCGGGTGCTTTGGACTCACGGATGGTGTAGGAGCAGCCTGTGACGAGCTTGCCGGAAATTCGCGCTGTGCCGTCTTGCCCCGTCGTGACCGTCACCGGGTCGGTGGAACCGCCAGCAAACGCCGAGCCCTCTTCGGGGATGATTTCGAACTCGGCCCCCGCCAGAAGCACGACACCGCCATCGGCAGTGGAGCCTGCCTTAAGGAAGCTGAGCACCACCGGATAGTCTGCGGCAACGATGCCGAGTCTGTTGTCGGCGACTTCGAAGGATCCGTTCGAGACGTAGTGCTCGTCGCCCGTCGGAGTCAAGGTACCGTCGGTCTCGACGCGGAATTGGAAGGTGCCTTCGATAAGCGCATAGCCTTCGGGGGCGGTCGTCTCCGTCAGACGGTACTCCCCGCCTTGCACGAGGCGAAGTCGAGAGAGGTCGTCGATGGAGAGGTTCTCATGCACGCCATCGGACACAGTGCCGTCGTCGGCGAGGACGGGACCCTCGAGCGTGAAGCGGGCTTGGGCATGGTTTGCCGGCATCTCGCCCGTGCCTGCATCCACCTTCTTAAAGGAGATGGCGATGGGCTCGTCGGCCATGGCGAGAACAGCTTGTGCGGCTCCGTCGGAAGCCTCTCCACTCAGCGAGAACGCCCCTGTCTCCCCTACCAGGCAGAACGTGCCGTCGTCGTACAGTCTAAGCG
>CAKUKJ010000459.1 GCA_934662525.1 uncultured Coriobacteriales bacterium
GCCCACCACCGTGCCGGAAAGCTTCGGCCGCGCGGCGGTGGAACCGCAGGCGCTCGGCCGGCCGGTGATCGCCTCCGGGCACGGCGGCGCCACCGAGACGGTGGTGGAAGGCGTCACGGGCTGGCTCGCCCCGCCTGGCGACGCCGAGGCCTGGGCCGCGGCGCTGGCGCACGCCATCGACGTGGGGCCTGCCGAGCGGGCGAAGATGGGCGAGCTGCAGGACAAGTACGGCGGCGCCTCCATGGCGTTCATGGGCGGCACGAGCCGCATCTATGCCATGAGCGGCATGAGCGCCATGGCCTATCTCTACGACTCGCCCAACATCGTCTCGCCCGTGCAGGTCTGCAAGGGCCCGCGCAACTACGTGACGGGCGCCACCGTGGGCCCGGACCTCTACTTCGTGGAGAACGTCTGGGGCGTCAAGGACCGCTTCGTGCAGTGGGGCAGCGGCATCGAGGTCTCCAACTACGACGACGCCGGCCGTCTCGCCGTGGACAACGCCAACTCCGCCAAGGCCTACATCAACGTCGACCCGCGCATGTCCAACCTGGCCAAGGAGGCAAACTACTACCTGTCGGTGCGCCCCGGCACCGACTCGGCCATCCTCATGGCGTGGCTCAAGATGGCCATCGAGGAGAACCTCTACAAGGACAACTACGTGCGCCGCTGGACCGACCTGCCCTTCCTCGTGTGCGAGGACATGGAGCCGAGCGGCTGGGAGGACGACATCCCCGCCGTCAGCCGCATGGGCGTCGTGGACAAGCACCGCAACGTCAAGACCTGCCTGCTGAAGGAGTCTGACCTCAAGGAGGACGGCGACCCCAAGAAGTTCATCGTGTGGGACGAGGCCAACGGCCGCTTCACCTACCTCAACGACGAGACCGGCCTGTGGGAGGGCGAGGGCGACGTCTTCCATCCCAAGTTCACCGACTGGGACTACGTGTGCCGCGCCGGCATGCAGGACATGTACGAGTGGGAGGAGGCCAAGGGCAAGTACGTCCACGCTCACCGCGAGGGCATCTCCGACCTGTTCCTGCCCGAGGAGTCGCCCATGCCCACCGTGGAGGGCTGCGACAAGGCGACCAAGCCCGCCCTTTGGAGCGACGACATCCCCGAGATCGAGCTGAAGGACGGCCGCAAGGTGCGCGTGCGCACCGCCTGGGAGTACCTCTACGACAACTGCAAGGACTACACGTTCGAGCACGCCGCCGAGATCACGGGCGTCAGCGCCGACCTCATCGAGGCCGCCGGCCGCGAGTACTGCCAGCTCAACGAGGACGGCTACGGCGAGGGCGCCATCAACTTCGCCGTGACCCACGAGCACACCGGCAACGCAATCAAGATGCAGCACTGCTTCGACTCGTTCGACGCCATCATGGGACGTCGCGACACGCCCGGCGGCCACCGCGGCATGACCCGCGTGCCGTCCATCTACCCCACGCAGCACTCCCTGTTCGTGGGCCAGTTCCTGCGCGTGGGCACCAAGAACGCCGTGGACGACCCCGAGCAGAAGGCGCGCCGCATGTGCGACTTCCCCATGTACCCCAACGCCGACGCCACGCAGATCTACAACGCCATGAAGACCGGCGAGCCTTACCGCATCATGGGCTGCCTCACGCAGGCCGGCGGCATCCTCAACCAGACCAACCTCACCCTCACTTGGGAGGGCGTGAAGAACCTCGATTTCTTCGTGGACTGGAACCTGTGGCACGACGCCATCTCCGACCTGGCCGACGTGCTTCTGCCCGAGGTGCACTGGATGGAGCAGGAGTGCTCGCGCGTTGCGCAGGGCTCGGGCGGCTATTACGGCTGCCACGTGAAGTGCATCGAGCCTCCCGCGGAGTGCAAGTGGGGCCCCGACATCGTCAACGAGTGGTACAAGAAGGCCGGCGTTGAGTTCTGGGGCGACCGCGAGGACGGCGGCGACCCCTGGGAGGCCGGCGACTACCTGCGCAGCCGCGCCATCGCCTCCATCGGCATGGAGTGGCAGGAGTTCAAGGAGGGCTTCGAGGAGAACGGCTGGTACGACGCCCGCGTGACGAACCCCGACGGCTTCGGTTCCGCCCGTCGCTACGAGACCGGCTGGCTCGACCTGCCCTTCGTGGGCAAGCCCGGCTTCTACACGCCCACCACGCGCGACGAGGTGTGGTCCATCACCATGGAAACCTCCATGCGCGACAAGGTGAACCAGTGCACGGGCGAGAAGTACGGCCTGTCCTATGCGCTGCCCTACTATACCGAGCCCAAGTCGAGCCCGTTCAACGACGGCTGGCGCGAGACGCAGTCCAAGAACATGGACAACCCCAACCACGACCTGTACGCCGACTACACCGTGGAGAACTACCCCTACATCGCCTCCACCGGCCGCCGCATCCCGGTGTACTTCCACACCGAGCA
>CAKUKJ010000460.1 GCA_934662525.1 uncultured Coriobacteriales bacterium
GGTCGAAAGACCCCATCCTACGCTCAAGTACGTGCAGTTCGGATTGACTCCGTGCGGGTAGGCATGTCTGGCGACGCTGTGCGTCGTCAAGCAAAGACGATATGCGTGCATCAACTTCACGGCTCATGCTCGCCCTCCATGCTCTGCTGCGATTTGAAAGACCAATGTCCGTTATATCGTACGGAATCGGCGTCCGAAAAGCCCTATTCCGTACGATTTAACGGACATTGCCTCACGGAACGGGAGAGATGGGTTTGATGCTGCGGGAGGACGTTGACTTTCGACCTCTAACCCCCCCGTTCGTCCCGCCGGCGGGTCCGGGCAGGGGGCCGGGCGCAGTCTTTCGCCGCCGGTCTTTGCGGCGAAACTGTTTGAGCACCGGGCCATGCCCGGACCTTCGGGAGGCGGCGGGAGGGAGGCTCTTCTTCCCCTTTCGCTCCTCCTCTTCTCATGGCGTTTTCAACCATGTATTGCGTAGATATCGGGATGGCGGCTCCCACGTCGTACAATACAGGGTTACATCGTTGCCAAGGGAGAGGTCCTCTTCTATGAACGTTAAGTCTGACGCCATCAAGTTCGGCCCCATGAACGGGGCGCACCGGTCGCTCTTCCATGCGCTCGGCCTTACCGACGAGGAGCTCGCCCGCCCGCTCGTGGGCATCGTGAGCTCGTATAACGAGATCGTTCCCGGCCACATGAACATCGACAAGGTTGTGGAGGCCGTGAAGATGGGCGTGGCCATGGCCGGCGGCACCCCCATTGTGTTCCCCGCCATCGCCGTGTGCGACGGCATCGCCATGGGCCACATCGGCATGAAGTACTCGCTCGTCACGCGCGACCTCATCGCCGACTCCACCGAGGCCATGGCCCTGGCCCACGGCTTCGACGCCCTTGTCATGGTGCCCAACTGTGACAAGAACGTCCCCGGCCTGCTCATGGCTGCGGCACGCCTCAACCTGCCCACCACCTTCGTGAGCGGCGGCCCCATGCTCGCCGGCCATGTGAACGGCGCTCGCACGAGCCTCTCCTCCATGTTCGAGGCACAGGGCAAGTACTCCGCCGGCACCATGACCGAGGAGGAGGTGGAGGACTACGCGCGCCGCGCCTGCCCCACCTGCGGCTCGTGCTCGGGCATGTACACCGCCAACTCCATGAACTGCCTCACCGAGGCGCTCGGCATGGGCCTGCGCGGCAACGGCACCATCCCCGCCGTGTACTCGCGCCGCCTCGAGCTGGCCAAGCACGCCGGTATGGCCGTCATGGAGATGCTCAAGCGCGACATTCGCCCGCGCGACATCATGACGCAGGAGGCCTTTGAGAACGCCCTCACGGTCGACATGGCCCTGGGCTGCTCCACGAACTCCATGCTGCACCTGCCTGCCATCGCGCATGAGTGCGGCATCGAGATCAACCTCGACATCGCCAACGCCATGAGCATGAAGACGCCGAACCTCTGCCACCTCGCCCCTGCCGGCCGCACCTACATGGAGCAGCTCGACGAGGCCGGCGGCGTGTACGCCGTCATGCACGAGCTCTCCAAGCTCGGCCTCATCCACACCGACTGTATCACGGTCACGGGCAAGACGGTGGGCGAGAACATCGTCGGCGCCGAGAACCTCGACCCCGAGGTGATTCGCCCCGTCGACAACCCCTACAGCCCCACGGGAGGCATCGCGGTGCTGCGCGGCAACCTCGCCCCCGACGGCTCGGTCGTCAAGCGCTCGGCCGTGCTGCCCGAGATGCAGGTGCACGAGGGCCCCGCGCGCGTCTTTGAGTGCGAGGAGGACGCCCAGGCCGCCATCGACGCCGGCAAGATCAACCCCGGCGACGTCGTCGTCATCCGCTACGAGGGCCCCAAGGGCGGCCCCGGCATGCGCGAGATGCTGAACCCCACCTCGGCCATCATGGGCCAGGGCCTGGGCAGCTCGGTGGCGCTCATCACCGACGGCCGCTTCTCGGGCGCCACGCGCGGCGCGTGCATCGGCCACGTCTCGCCCGAGGCTGCCAGCGGCGGCCCCATCGGCATCGTGGAGGAGGGCGACATCATCTCCATCGACATCCCCAACTACACGATCGAGCTGAAGATTCCCCAGGAGGAGTTCGACCGCCGCATGGCCGCCTTCGTGCCCAAGACCAAGGAGCTGTCGGGCTACCTCAAGCGCTATGCCGCCCTCGTCTCGAGCGGAGCGACCGGTGCCGTCCTCAACTAGCCTTGTCGGCTCGGCGGGCGGGGAGCTTGGGGGCGCGGGCGAGTCGGCCTGTGCCGAGGGCCCTGCGCTCGCCGGCCCCGCCCCGTCTGCCGTACCCGCAGGCCCCGCCGTCCGGCCCGCCGGCTCCGCGCCTGCGCGCCACGCCGGCCGGCCCGCCTCCTTTGCCGAGCGTGCGCC
>CAKUKJ010000461.1 GCA_934662525.1 uncultured Coriobacteriales bacterium
GATGAAGGCCGAGGCCAGGCCGTGGTTCTCCTCCGCGAGGTAGGAGGTGACGACGCTGGCCCCCGGCTGGTTCCTGGTCTGCCCGGAGTCGCAGGCGTTGATCATCACGACCGGGCGCCCCTCGAGGATGCGCTGGATCTTCTGGGCGAAGTAGCGCTCGCCGCGCCCGTCGAAGGCGGCGTCCTCCATGATGGCCCCGGCCTCGGTCACAGGCATGTCGAGCTCGTCGGCGACGGCCTGCGCCGCGGAGGTCTCCGGGTCGGCCTCGAAGTCGGCCACGAGCAGGTCGCAGGCCTCGGCGGCCTCGGCTTTGCGCAGCTCCGAGTAGACAAACTCGGCAATCTGGCGCGAGAACTCCGTGAAGTCGCCGCCCTTGAGGTAGTGCTCGAGCTCGCCGGCAAACATGCTGTCCTGCTTGAACTGCCCATGCTTGTTCTCGGCGCTGTTCTGGGATTTGCGCAGGTGACGCTGCACGAACGACTTCACCATGCGCTCGCTCAGGTCCAGCTCGCGGGCGGAGTAGGTGGTGCCTGCCCCCTCGAAGTCGAAGACATGCAGGATGGCGTGGTTGATGTTCATCGTCGTTTCCCATCGATCGGGCCCAGGGCGCGTGGGGGTGCGCCGTGCTTGCTTGCGATGGGATAGGATAGCGCGGCCGGCAGGGGAATGGCGGGCGGCGGGGGCGATGCGCACGCAAATCCCGCGCGTGAAGCGGGCGGGGCGGGGACTACGTGCCTGATTGTGCGGGCGGGACGAGACGCTGTTCGCCGATGCACCCTGTCTGGCGCGAGCCGTTGTGCTAACCTGCACGTTTGATTGACTGCGCACAGGAAGGGACGGCTCGCATGCGTATCGAGAAGGTCGCGTTCATCGGCAAGGGCGGCGTGGGGCTCATGTATGGCTCCATCATGGCGAGGCATCTCGGCACCGACGCCGTGGAGTACGTGATGGACGACGCCCGCTACGAGCGCCATACCGGCGACGCCATCACCATCAACGGCGAACCGTGCGGGCTGCGCAGCGTGCGCGCGAGCGAGGCGACCCCTGCCGACCTGGTGATTCTCACGGTGAAGACCACCGGCCTTGCTCAGGCGCTCGACACCATGGTCGCCGTGGTGGGGCCCCAGACGCGCATTGCCAGCCTGTGCAACGGCATCACGAGCGAGGAGCGCATCGCCGCCCGGTTCGGCTGGCGGCGCACGGTGCTGGGCATCTGCCAGGGCATGGACGTCGTGTTCTTAGGCGGCGAGCTCACCTACCGCAACTCGGGCGAGATCCGCTTCGGCACGGCCCCGGGCACCGACCCGCAGGCGGTGGCCGACATCGCCGACCTGTATGGGCGCGCCGGCATCGCGCATGTGGTGGAGGCCGACATTCGCCACCGCATGTGGGCCAAGCTCATGATGAACGACGGCATCAACCAGACCTGCATGGCCTACGCCGGCACCTACGGCAGCGCCACCGAGCGCGGGGGCGAACAGCGCCGCTGCTTCGTGGCCGCCATGCGCGAGACGCTTGCCGTCGCAAACGCCGAGGGCATCGCCCTCACCGAGGCCGACCTCTCCCAGATGCTGCATGTCATCGAGGGACTCGACCCCGCCGGCATGCCTTCTATGGCGCAGGACCGTGTCGCCCACCGCAAGACCGAGGTGGAGGAGTTTGCGGGCACCGTGCTGCGCCTGGCCGCCAAGCATGGCATCGAGGTACCGCAGAATGAGTGGCTCTACCAGCGAATTCGCGAGATTGAGGCGAGCTGGTAGGAGATTATATCCATCCGAGAGGGGATTGCTATGACTGGCGAAATCAACAATGAGGACGCCCGGCTGTTTGGGGAGCTGGCGGGTTTCGGGTTCAACGGGGATATTGACGGCTGCAAAGACCTCATCCGCGACCTGGGCCTTGCGCTCATGTTTCTCACCTCGCGGGAGGAGAAGTCTCCTGCTGGTTCCGTTCGCCGCTGTTTGGGGAGTTTCGACTGGGATTTTATAGACGAGCTGCGCGACATGGGGCTTGTCGAGGGGCCAAACAAGGCAAAATCCTTGTATCTGACTGATGAGGGCATGGGGTTGGGTTCCATGATAGCCGGGGTTTGTCGTGAGGCCCTGCGTGTCGCGCATGAGGAGGCGGCCGGGAATCTCGTTGGCCTCGCGCCAGGCCTGGATCCGCTCGGGGCGCAGGACGGCGAAGCGGTAGGAGTCGCCGGCGGCGCGCGGGTCCCAGTCGGCCTGCCGGACGTAGCCCTCCGCCAGGTCCGCCGCCTCGGCCACCGGGACGGAGCGCTCGAGCACGGCGTCCAGGACGACGACGTCGCGGGTCGGGCCCACGGCGAGCCGGGCCGTCCGGACGGCCTCCAGGTTGCGGGCCGTGCGGGAG
>CAKUKJ010000462.1 GCA_934662525.1 uncultured Coriobacteriales bacterium
AGCATGAGCTCGACGGGTTCCTCGGAGACGCGGCCGTTGTCGCAGATGGTGCGCACGCGCACCACATATGCCGTGTCTTCCTGCGGTGTGAAGGTGTAGTACCAGTTCACGACCTTCTGCGGGTCGACGTCGTCGAAGTCGTACTCCGTCCAGCTGGCGCCGCCGTCAAGCGACACCTGGATGCCCTTGACCGTCCAGTCGTAGCCGTGCGACCAGCCCTCGATGGTGTAAGGCTGGCCGGTCTCGATGACCGTGCCCTCCTCCACGTTGAGGAAGCCTACCTGGGGCTTGTTGTAGAAGCTGTTGGAGGCGTAGCGCTCGTTGCCGTCATAGGTCCACTCGTCGCTCTGCTCGTGCCAGCCGTTCTGGTTGGGCAGCCACGGGTCGGAGGTGTCGGAGAACACGAAGTCGGACACGGACTTCCAGCTGTTGCCGGCACTTTCAAACGAGCACCAGCACCACACGGGATAGCCGTCCTCCCAGTTGATGAGATGGCCGTTGATGCGATAGACGATGTAGATGTCGTCGATGTGCTGGCTGAACACGTCGCGCGTGAGGTCCTCGTGGGAACCGTCGGCCGCCATGATCTGCAGTGACGCCGCGTCGTCGGTGTAGCCGCCGGCCTGCTTCAAGATCCACGACAGCGGGATGGCGTCGATGTCGTAGTTGCCGAAGAACGAGCCGCCCATCGGGTTCATCGTGCACACCATAGCCTTGGTGACATGCTCGGTCTCGGCGTTCTCGATGAGGTCGGAGAGCGTGTAGGTCACCTCGTGGCCCACGCAGCCGCCCACCGTGATGGTCCAGTTGGCGAACAGGTCCTTGTCAAGCGGCGTGCCCTCCTCCTGGTAGTGATAGCGGTCGTGATCCCAGTAGTAGCCCGGGCCGCGCCAGTTGTAGTCCCATGTGCTGTCCCAAGAGGACTTCTTCTGGTCCCACACCACCTCGGCGTCCACGTCGCTCTGGTCGGACACGGCCGTGATGCCGCCGAACATGTCGTGCTTCACCTCGTCGAACAGGCCCATCGTGGTCGTGTCGTTCGTGGAGAGCGTGTCCTCGGTGTTGGAGTCATAGGCGAAGTGGCAGCTCCAGCAGTTGCCGCCCATCGCGGTGAACGCCTCGGCATTCTTTGTGCCGTGAATCTGGTGCATGAGGTCGCCGAACGAGTACTGCTGCGTGATGTAGCCGGGCTGCCAGGTGTGGCAGTCGATGCACATCTGCACGGTGTACTGCACGGGGGCGCAGCGCGTGATGTCCTGGTGGTCGAAGTCGGACATGTTGCTCACGAGCTCGGCCAGGTCGTCGTGGCAGGAGTTGCATCCGCGGTTCTCGCCGTTGAGGTAGTTCAGGTTGTAGGAGGGCATGAAGTCGTTCACTTTGTAGGTGTCGTAGCCGATGTCCTCCGGCACGGTCTGGATCTGCGTGCCGTCGCCCTTCACCGTGACGGTGGGCGTGTTGTCGGCGATGTACTGGTCGCTCACGTAGGGCACCGACTGGGGGTCCGACCCTGCGTTGGCGGCGGACTGCGCGGGCTCGGGCTGGTCGTCGGCATACTTCGTGCCCGAGGCGAACGTGTTGTCGTTGGTGGCCGTTCCCTCGAACTTGTCGGCGTCGGCGTCGAAGAGCGCCTGCACCGCAGGGCTGTACTCGGTGTCTGCCTGTGCCTGAGCCCCGTCGGCAGACGCGCTGCTCGCCTGGGCGGCGCCGTCCTGCGAGGCGTCGTCGGCCATGGACATCGCGGGCACCACCGCCAGCGCCAGCCCCAGCCCTGCCGTGCAGACAAGCGCCGCCGTGACCGTGGCGAACCTGCGGCTCGAGACAACATTGCGTGCCATGATTCTCCCCTTCCATGCGTGCCATTCTCAGCGACACCGCAGGCCAAGCCCCGTGCCGCACCCCGTTCGCGCTCCTTGCAACGCGTTGGCGCATTTGTAAACCTTGACATCGCGGAAAGCTCAAGGGGTCATCGCAAAGTTTTCTGAAAAAGTTTTGAAAGGGTCTAGAGGCACGCATGTGCAAGACGTCCTTACAACCGCAAGGGCTGCAGACGAGAAAAGGCCGTCGGGAGCCCTGCACGGGTTCGTCCCGGCAGCCTTTGATTGAAAAGCAGGTGATACCGCCGCGTTTCCGGGGTTCGTGATAGGTCAGTTTCGATTGCAAGGAGTTGCAGGGTTGCGATGGGGCCTTCCATGCTGGGAAATCTTGCCGTTTTCGGAAGGCCATCCGCCCCAAATGGGCTCCCGGGCGGCACAGATTGAGGCGAACCGCAAGAAGACACCTATCACGAACCCCCTTTTCGCGGCGGTATCTCAGCTTTAGGAGGAAACAGGCGTGAGCAAGGAGAAGTCGATGGGCGCGATATCGGCG
>CAKUKJ010000463.1 GCA_934662525.1 uncultured Coriobacteriales bacterium
TGACGCCGTAGATCAGTGCCACGTTGATGGGAATGAGCGGGTGGTTGGTCGCAAAACCCAGGGGCATCATGAGCTTCGACGTGGGAAGCTTGTGCTGGTAGGGAATGGTGGAGACAAGGGCGAGGATGAGCACGTAGTAGCCCGTCGCGCCGGTGCCCGCGAGGCTGGCGCCGAGCATGACGACCACGATCAGCAGGGCGTAGCTCTTGTAGCCGCCCTTCTCCACGAGGCGGCCCATGCTCGATTTCACGCCGCTGATGAGTCTCGTCTTCTGCATAGCCGCGAGCGGGACCATGAAGAACGCGATCATCAGAACGCTCGAGTTGACGAAGCCGGCGAAGGCTTCGGGGACGGTCGATACGCCGACGACCACCAGCAGGAGGCAGGCCAGCACTGGTGGCGCCCCGAACGGAAGCACATCGAACATGATGAGAGCGATCATGATGACCAGCACCGCAAGGGACAAATCATTGGCAACGTCATCTGAATACACCACCTTTCATTTTTTGCCGCTTTGACTGTGTTCAACAAGCCCAGTCGGACGAGTCGTCGCCCGCTGCCGTTCAATCGCTTCAGCTCGTCGGCCGGTGACGCGGCCGATTACCGCCGATTAGCTGTCGAGGAGGGCGGCCAAGCCCGCCCCCCGATCCGGGCCGGCGGACGTCGGCCGCGCACCACGGATGCGCGCCATCGCGTCGGCGTCCAGGTGCACATGCTTGATCGCCTTGCGATGCCACGTGTAGGCCACGTGGACATCGCCGTTGGGCCCGCCGATGATCGACGGGTAGGACAGCTCGCGGTTGAGCCCCTCGCGGCTGTTGTTCGACATGCAGTAGCCGTCGCCGTTCTCGATGTCGTAGGCAATCGGCCAGCTGTGCCCGTCGTCGTCCGAGAGTGCCAGGGTCATCGGTGCCCGCGGGGCGCCCCAAAATGCGGAGCGCTTGTCGTCGTCGAACGTCGGCTCGGCGAGCACGGGGCCGTCGGTCTCCTTGACGCCCTCGTCGTCGATCTCGTCGTACAGGGACGCCCTCCGTCCGGTTGCGTCGGCTTGGCTGGCGTAGTTCATGACCATCCCCATCTGACCGTCGCCCAGCGCGCACGCCTGGATGGAGGAGTTGTTGTTCGGCAGCGACATCGGACGGCACGGCGTCCAGGTCAAGCCGCCGTCGATGGAACTCGTCTCGTAGACGTGGTCGGCCCACCGCGAGCGGAAGCAGGCCCAGAGGGTGCCGTCGGTGCGAGGGACGATGTTCATGTGGACGCAGCCCTCTGAGTCAGGAAGAGGGACCTCGCTCCATGTCTCTCCCTCGTCATCGGAGTACCAGACCGAGGCGGTGTCCTGGTTGCCGACCCACTTCTCGCCGGGGAGCGCGATGCAGTTGAAGGCCGGCAGCAGGATGCGGCCGCTTTCCAGGGTCACCGGCACCTGGCGGACGAAAACGCCCTTCGGAGCGTCGGCGCCGAGGAGTGCGGTCGGTTCGTCCCATGTCGCGCCGCCGTCGTGAGAGACGCGGCGGCGCACCTCGGCCGTGTCCTGGTTGCCCGCGATCTGCGCGGTGTAGATCAGCCAGACATCGCCGTTGGGGGCATTGAACAGGATGGGGTTCTGCTCGGAACGGCCCGAGTCGAAGCTGAGCTGGACCGGGTCGAGCCAGCGATCCGCACCGACGGGAAGCCGGGAAAGGTAAACAGAGATGTCGGCGACGCCCTCCTGCGTACCGCCGAACCATACGCACGCGAGGTCGCCGTTGGGCAGGAAGGCGAGATTCGCGGCGTGACACTGCACGGTGGGCGTGGGCAGAAATGCCTCGGTTCCCCCGTCGGTACGGGGGCGAAGGAGCCCGTCGAATGTACTCACAAGTCCTCCAGCGTCAGTGGTGGTAGACGGGCATGAAGCCCCTCTGATGAGTCGCAATGCTTTTACAGATCGTGCGCGATCTACGCAAGACGGTTGCGTAATCTGCGCGTTTGGACGGGTGTTTTTGCCCTCAGGCTGCGCGTGTTGCGCACGCCGCCTATCGGTTGTACTCCTCGGAACGTCGTCGATCGCCTTCCGACTGCGGCGTGCTCCTCCAGCGCACGCCGAGCAGCCGGCCGTTCAGAAGGAATCCGATGACAGCGAAAGTGTTCGACACAATCCGCGCCGACGAGCGCGGGGCCGGCGACGGTGTCCGCCGGCTGTTCGCCACGATCGCGCCGTTGAAGGAGGGCCTCGGTTCCCTTTGCGAAAGATTCCCACTCTCGGGTTCTCGTTTCCAGCGAGCGGCGCCCGGACACGGTGAGCAGATAGCGGCGGGGATCGGCCGGAAAGCGGCCGAACGAGCCTGTTGCGCTCGAGGTAGTGCAACCGCGAGTAG
>CAKUKJ010000464.1 GCA_934662525.1 uncultured Coriobacteriales bacterium
AGTCGAGAAGCACGTCGCTCACCTGGCCCGAACGCCCGTCGACGAAGAGCTGGATCGTCTCGTCGCAGCTTGGAATGGCAACGAGCAGGGCGGCGGTGAGCGCGATTGCCGCCGTGCAGCGAGTGGCCCGGTGAGGCGTAAAGGCCTGCATGCCGATGAGGCCCAGCGCCATGTACTCGCTGAAGTGGGCGCACTTGCGCACGATGTGCTCGGTCAACCACTCGTAGGGCAGGCCGATGGCGGCGAGGCCGCCCTGGAGCATGGCGAGCACGCTGCCGCTGAGCGCGCCTGAGGCGCTGGCGGGTTCAAGCGAGTTTCCCCAGATGAAGCATACCATCAGGCAGAACGCCGCCACCCAGGGCCAACGGACGTGGTCGCGCAGCCGGCCTCCTCCCGCCTGTTCTTGAGCTTGCTGAGCTTGCGCCACGTGCGTTTCCTCCTGTATGGCCATGTCGTCTCGGTTCGAAGGTTCAAACCTTTCCAATGTAGCCCAGCGGTGTAAAAAATTCGTCGAGCCGATGTGCTTTTACCCCCTTGCAATTTATCCACATGTGCGGTACTTTACGCCCTGCGTATCTGTTACGGGGCGGGGTGAGATTCCCCACCGGCGGTATGGGTCTGGCCGACCCGAGCCCGCGAACCGGCAATAGCCGGTTGACCTGGTGAGAATCCAGGGCCGACGGTATAGTCCGGATGATAGTAACACCTGGTCGCGCCACACATCGCTTCCAGAGACCCGCTGCAGCCGTGCGCGGGTCTTTTTGTTTGTAGGAGGCCAGGGGGGCTTCCGGCAAAAAGGCTGCCCGCGCCTTCGTGCCCGCCGTGTGGCAGGCAGAAAGGCTGGTGTATCACTATGGCCGCTTCTTCCAACACAAGCACTGCAAAGACCGGGGCCGCCAAGGCCAAGCGCAGCCGCTGGAGCGTGCGCGAGCTTGTGACGCTCGCCATTTTCAGCGCGCTGGGCATGGCCCTGTCGTTCATCCAGATCCCGATTTTCCCGCCGGCACCCTACCTTCAGTATGACCCGTCGGGTATCGTGACGCTTACGGTGGCCCTCATGTACGGCCCGGGCGCCGGCATCATGGTGCAGCTCGTGAGCTGGATTCCCAAGCTCATCATGTCCCCGCTGGGGTCGCTCCTCACCTTCGTCGCCATGATCGGCGCGGTGCTTGTCGTCGGCCTCATCTACAAGGCGTTCCACAACCTCAAGGGCGCCGTCGTGAGCATCGTCGCCGGCTCTGTCGTCTTCATCATCCTTGCCATCGCGATGAACTTTGTCATCACCCCCATCTACACGCCCGGCGTCACCGTCGAGGCGGTGGCGGGCATGGTCATCCCGATCTTGCTGCCGTTCAACCTCATCAAGTGCGGCATCAACGGCGTCGTCACCGGCCTTCTCTACAAGCCGGTCTCCAACCTGGTGAAGATGCGCGACGGCCGCTCCCACGCATAAGGCGTGCGGCCAGACGGGTAGAAAGCACTGGTGCTTCGAATTGAGGGAGGCTGCCTGGCGGGAAGCGGGCGGCCTCCCTTTGCGGGTATTGGCAAGCTAGCAAAAGGGGTGTGAATTGCCGGCTCAGATAGACATTCGCGACGCTCGTTTCGCCTACGACGGCGAGCATGAGGTGCTGCACGGCGTGAACCTGCAGATCGAGCAGGGCTCGTACGTCGTCATCCTGGGGCACAACGGCTCAGGCAAGTCGACGTTGGCGCGCATGATGAATGCGCTTATCGTGCCCGACGAGGGAAGCGTGCACGCCTGTGGGTTGGACAGCTCCGACCCCGACGAGCAGATAGAGATCCGCCGCCATGTGGGCATGGTCTTCCAAAACCCCGACAACCAGATGGTGACGAGCATCGTTGCCGACGATGTGGCGTTTGGGCCCGAGAACCTCGGCATTGCCCAGCCTGAGATTGCCCGGCGTGTGGACGAGGCCCTTGAGGCCGTCGCCATGAGCGAGTACGCCAGCGCCGACCCCACCGAGCTTTCGGGCGGCCAGAAGCAGCGCGTCTCCATCGCCGGCATGCTCGCCATGGACCCCGATGTGCTTGTGTTCGACGAGCCGTGCGCCATGCTCGACCCGCGCGGCCGCCGCGGTGTGCGCCGCGTCATGCGCAATCTCAACGAGCGCGGCATGACGATCGTGCATATCACGCACTTCATGGAAGACGCCCTGGAGGCCGACGTGGTGCATGTGATGGACAAAGGCAACATCGTGCTTTCCGGCACGCCCGACGAGGTGTTCACGCACGGAGACCTGTTGCGCCACCTGGGCCTTGAGCAGCCGTTCGCCATGCGTCTGGCCCATGCCCTGCGTGCCCGGGGCGTGCAGGTGGCCGACACGGCCCGTC
>CAKUKJ010000465.1 GCA_934662525.1 uncultured Coriobacteriales bacterium
GCCACGAACACCGCGTCGATGTCCGGCGCCCGCTCCAGCAGCAGGGCCATCGCCCGGGCCCCGCCGGCCTCGGTGAAGTCACCCGCGGCGACCAGGTCGGCGTCCGGCGGGATGCCGGCGGGGTGGGCGCCGGGGAACGACGACGCGGGGTGATCGATGCGCACGGCCACGCCGTCCTTGACGTACACGAGGCACGGGCAGGCCTGGATGCAGCCATGGCAGGTGCTCTTGTACGCCTTCTCCTCGGACGCGTCCTGCGCCTCGTCTGCGCTGGCTTCCCTGAACGACCCGCTCAGGGTCGTGCCGAAAGCCGCTGCGACGCCGCTGATCGCCGCCGCCTTCACAAAGCTCCTTCGTGTGACGTTCGTCGTGTTCAGCATGCTTCCCTCTCCTTTCTTTAACGCCTGATTGATATGTGCCAGATGGTGCTATGCTCACGGAGGGGCCGCCTAGCAGGCGTGCTCCTCCAGGTAAGCCTTGCCGGCGGGGGTGGTGACCCATGCCCCGCGCCACTCGAGCGCCCCCGAGCGCTCGAGCTTGTCGATGAAGACGCTCGGCTGCAGGGGCTCGCCGTCCACGCCCTCGTCGTTGAGGATCTGCCGCCCGCGCAAAAGCCCCTCCACCTCGGCGCGCCTCTTGGGTTCCAGGCAGAATGCAAGCACGTCGCAGTAGGTGTCTTTGCGAGCGGGGCGCGCCTGCACGAGCCAGTCCATGCGTGCCTGCGGGGCCAGGTCCTGGCCCACCGTCATCCCTGCAGCCGTGGTGCGGTAGGCGATGGACCACACGAGGTCGTCGGCCTCGTCTTCAGAGAGGCCCTCTTTGCGCTCGGGCGTGACCACCTCGCCTTCCTCGTCGAGCTCGAGGCGCTCTAGACCGCCCGTATGCACGAGGGCGGCGATGAGGTAGTAGGGGCTCTGCGTCTCGTAGGCGAACTCGGGCAGGCCTTGTATGAACGCCTCGACGTCGGGTTCGGCTTTCTCCTCGTCGCAGAAGGCGAGTGTCTTGAGATAGATTTCGCGATGCTCGGGCTGGCGCGTGACTGTGCGCCTCAGGGCGTCGCACACGTCCTCGAAGTCGAGTTCCCCCGCTGTGGGCTCGTCATCGGACACGTCCGTTGGGCACGGGGCTGTGGGGCTTGGGCGCGTCTCGCATTCTTCTTGTGCTGGCTTGTTCATGACTTTCGCTCCCTCTCTCGGTGCGAGGAAGGCGCATCGGGCGGCGTGCCGCCCCACATCTGGCTGCGCCTTACGACAAGACGCACAATAGGAGGCTTGCGGCATCTGCCGAAAACCGCACGACGCATGAAAAAACGCCCACTCGTTCGGCTCATACGAGCTACTACGAATCGAGTGAGTGTTGTCTAGCTGGGATTTTGTTGTGGGGACGACCGATGTGGGTGACAGGCGCAGGGTGGCCGATGCCAGAGGGGCTAGCGCAGCTCCTCGTTCACCATGTCGATGAGCGTCTGACGGTCGTGCACGTCGAGCTTTGTGAACACGTTGCGCACGTGCGTGCGCGCGGTGTTGTAGGAGATGCCCATGGCCTCGGCTATCTGGCTGTCGCCGCGCCCCGCCACGAGGAAGCGCAGCGTCTCGGCCTCGCGGGCCGAAAGGCCGCGCTGGGCGGCGTAGTCGTCGAGCTTGCGACGGAAGTCTCCCTTTGAGCGCGGGGCCGTGCCTGTCTCCAGGCTCTTGCCAAGCAGCTCCTCAAGGGATGCGGAGCCTTGAGGGTTTGAGGAGAAAAGCCCCTCGGTGCTGCGGTTGTCGAGCAGCATGAAGCAGGGGAGCAGCGCCAGGGCGCATATGACGAGCAGGGTGGAGGTGCCGAAGGCGTCTGAGATGTTGGAGCCGGCAAGCGACCCAGGCCGCAGCCGAGCGCCGAGGCCCCGAACGCGCATGCCACCACGGGAAGCGACAGGTCGCGATGGCAGCCCGCCACGGCGAAGATCATGCACCAGGTGAGGGTCTGGAAACCGAAGACAACGTCGCGCACGGGAACGAGCCATACCGTGCCACCCACTCCGGCAACCAGGCCAAGCAAGACGATAGCTTCCAAAAAGCTTACGAGTATGACAAGGAGCCGGCCGAAGTTGAGCTGCTTTGCCTCGAGTGTGGACGCGAGCAGGGCGAACACGAGCAGGAGCGGAATGCGCACGAGCATGTCGACGTTTGCCGTGGCGAGAATGGACGCGGGGGAGGTGGTGCCGACCACTGCCATGGTCACTGCCGACTGGGCGAAGGCGAAGAGCAGAAGCGCCACTGAGAAGCAGACGAGGGGGCGGCGCAGCAGACCGAGGCTTGGGCGGGAGGGGCCGGTCGACGCGCTCGCCTGGTGGTGGTCCTCTGCC
>CAKUKJ010000466.1 GCA_934662525.1 uncultured Coriobacteriales bacterium
GCCAGCACCAGGTCGTGAGGCCCTCTACGCCGTCCATGACGGGGGTGGGCACGCCCCACTCGATGTTGCCCGTGATGCGGAAGGGCAGCAGCGTCTTGCCCGTGCGGAAGCGCACGCCTGCGGCCACCAGCGCGTCGCGGGCCTCGTCGCGGGCCTGCCAGTCGGCAAACGTCAGGCTGCAGGCGCCTTTGCCGTCGACCTCGGCGAGCTCGTGGGCGGGCAGGGTGGGCAGCGCGGCGTCGAGGGCCTCGCGCATGGCGACGGTCACATGGATGACGGGCGGCAGCAGCCACTCGGTCACCGTGGAGGTCACCACGGGGCGCACGCGCTCGTCGCCCTTCTGCCGCTCAACCTCGCTGGCGATGAAGTCGTGCTCCGAGGGTAGGTCGAAGTACCAGTTGGCGACTGGGCGCAGCTCGGGGGTGGTGCCCGTCAACTGGGAGACGGGGTTGATGAGCTCCTCGGGCTCGAACTGGTGGCCCAGGTCGCACTCGTCGGCATAGGCCTTCTCCGACTTGCAGCCCTTCACGGGGCAGAAGCCCCTCACCTGGCGGCCGTTGAGGAACTGGCCCGCCTCCACATCAAAGAACTGCTTGGTGGAGCGCAGGGTCAGCGCGCCCGTTTCGTGCAGGCGTTCCTCGATCTGGGCGGTGAGGGCCGCGTGGTGCGAGGCGGCGGGCTCCAGGGCGCTGCCTGCGAACAGGTCCAGCGAGATGCCGTATGCCTTGAGCGCCTCCTCCTGCCGGGCGTGGTTGGCGCGCACGTAGTCGACGATCGTGCCCTCGTAGCCCTCCTCGGCCACCTTCTTGCGGTAGCCCTCCATGATGGGGGAGCCGTAGCAGTCGGTGCCCGAGACGAACACGACGTTGGAGGCCCCGATGCGGTCGCGCAGGAAGCGCGCATAGAAGTCGGCGGGCACGAACACGCCCGAGATGTGGCCGAAGTGCAGCTCTTTGTTGCCGTAGGGCATGCCGCCCGTCACAACGGCGCGTTTGGGGAAATGTGGGCGCTCGCAAGCATTGGACATAGGGTGTAACCTGCCTTTTGGTGTGCGTTGGTCGTTGTATCCGATGGCGTGCAAGTATAAGCCGCCCGGGCCCCGTGCGTGCGGCCGGCGGGCGGCTTGCCCGGAATATCACGCAATGCGGGGTGGCCCGCCTTGGGGCCGCCCGTCATGTTTGCGTTCGGGGCGGCCTGTCCCGCCTCGTTACTCCACGGTGCCGTAGGTGAGGCCCCAGCCGTGCGCGGTGATGATGGAGTTCATCTGGTCGGCCAGGCGGGGGCGGGTGTAGTCGCCCGGCGGCATGAGGTTGCAGACCTCCATGACGTCGTCGCACACGTCGTGCGACTCGGCCAGGCAGACGAGCTCCAGGCGGTCTATGGTCTCCTTGCGGGCGAACAGGGTGTCCACCAGGTCTTGCAACACGCCGTAATCCTCGCTTTGCACGTTGATGGGCCCCATGCGCGGGGCCGGCGGCTCATAGGGCTGCGCGTCGCGGGCAGGGTTGGCATAGGGGTTGAAGTCGTAGGACATGTAGTTCTCCAGAAGGGCGGCGTCGGGATTGGGTGATGTGAGCACACTATAGCGTGCCCGGCGCCCATCTTGCCCGTTGCGTAGATATCGGGCATTTCATCTGCGCGAAACCTGCGGCGGGCTATCATCTACGGGACTATGCGCATCGACGCCCGAGCCGATGCCCCGACATGCCACAAACGAAGGGTGCCGCCATGTCCTCTTATTACGAGTCCCTCACCGACGCCGAGCTCGTCGGCCAGATCGCCGACCTCGAGGAGCGCGTCGCCCAGATCAAGGCACAAGGCCTCAAGCTCAACATGGCGCGCGGCAAGCCCAGCCCCGAGCAGCTCGACCTGAGCCGCCCCATGCTCGACGTCCTGTCTGCCGATTCCGACCTTGTCGACGACGGCGTGGACTGCGCCAACTACGGGTGCCTGGAAGGCATCCCGTCGTGTCGCAAGCTGTTCGGCGACATCCTCGGCGTGTCGGCCGGCAACGTCTTCATCGGCGGGGAGAGCTCCCTCACGCTCATGTACGACGCCGTGAGCCACGCCATGCTCAAGGGCGTGTGCGGCGCCGAGCCGATGCTGCTGCAGATGCAGGCCCGTCCGCTCAAGTGGATCTGCCTCGTACCTGGGTATGACCGCCACTTCGGCATCGTCTCGCAGTTCGGCTTCGAGTGCGTCTGCGTGCCGCTGGGCGAGGACGGCCCCGACATGGGCGCCGTCGAGGCGCTCGTGGCCGACCCCGACGTCAAGGGCATGTGGTGCGTTCCCAAGTACTCCAACCCCACGGGCTGCACCTATTCCGACGAGGTCGTCGC
>CAKUKJ010000467.1 GCA_934662525.1 uncultured Coriobacteriales bacterium
CCCAGCGCCAGGCGAAACACGCTTCCCTTGTGCATGCTCACCAACCTGGTGAACTGCTCTTTGTCTCGCACGGATGAAGTCCTTCCTCGATATGGCACGGAAACCACCGAACCGCAAGCGCGCGCGGGCAGGCCGCGCATGTGAAAGGCGCCTTTCGTCGATATATATGAAATCCAACCCCGAAATGTTTCACGGGGAAGCGAGTTTTTTCGAAATTCGGCAAGTGTGGGCTATGCGCGCGGGCAAAAACAGACCATCGTTACCGCACGCGAACCCCAACACGCCCGAATGCATGCGGTCGAATCCACCAGACAATGCAAGGCGCATGTGGCACCGGCGCGGACGCACGCAATGGCACGCGCGAAGGCACGGTGAATGGCGAAAGCCCAGCGCGCCGAAAACCCAAGGTATCGCCGCGTAATCGGGGTTCGCCTACCGTAGATTAAGGGGCGCTGAGGGGGCCGCCCTGCCAGCGCGTTGAAACCCCGGCCACTGGGCGGCAAAAACCGTCGGCAGACCTCGCTAAAACGCAAGTCTCAGGGCGTCGGGCGCGACAACGTCGCCAGCCTCACTCGTATCACGGTAGGCAAACCCCTTTTTCGCGGCAGAATCAGCCAAAAAAGAACGCGCCGCGAGCTGGTCAGCGAATTGCCGTTTCCTTGGGGTGCCGGAGAGTGCCCCGTCGTTATCAAGAAGACCCCCGCCGCCTTGTCTGAAAGGCCTTTCCACCGTTTCCCCAGCAGTGCCCATCCTCGCAAGTCACATAAAAACAGGCGCCCGCCCGATTCACTCAGGCGAGCGCCCTGTAGGCATCATCGACCACGATGCCATCAAGCGTGCAAAGCGGCAGACCGCCGACCTACATGCCATAGAACGGGGGTTCATCGATGGCGGAGAGCCTGAAGGGATCTTTGCCGAACTCGCCGTCGTAGCCGTCCGCCGCCCAGCCGTTGTACTTCTCCATCTCGGCGAGGAAGGTGTCTGCGTCGAAGCCGAGACCCAGGCCAGCTCCTCGAGTGTGTCGGCCTTGGCGATGTAGCCGTCATTACAAGGCTCTCCATCTGTTCGGCAACGGCATCCAGGCCTGCGGCCCCCTGGTTGCAACCCTCGCGCGGAAAGAGCGTAGAGCAGCCGATGGTGTGGAACCTGAGGGCATCGTGTGACGTTGACACCATCATGGCGGAATGGCCCAGCGCCACAAGCTTGTGCAAGCCGACGTTTATCGGACATGGGCCCCTACAGGCTGATGCCTGTCGTCATGTGCGTCATGTAGAACGTGAAGCGCACCGCAAGCAGGCCGGCGAAGTAGAGCACGCAGGCGGCAGCCAGCCAGCGGGGCCGCACACGGCCTCCCACCCGGCTAGCCGCACGCACCCCACGGCCCGCCAACGCATACGCGACAAGCCCGGCCGCGATGTAGCACCCCGCAACAACGGGAAAGCGAGGGGCGAGGTCGTGGGCGCATCCGACGGCGTTGGCCACGCCGCCCAGCCACGTCCATTGCCCGGCCAAGACGCAGGCCTCAGCGACCAAACACGCGACCCCACAGGCAAGCGACGCCCGTGCCGCACCGCGCGGCAAGTCGACGCGGGCAAGGCGAGCGGTCGCCAAAAACAGCAGGGGCGCACCGGCAAGCGCGCTCAGCCACAGGGAGGCCGGCACGCTCCAATGGCTCCATGTGACGATGGTGGGCGCGCCATACGCAAGGGAGATCGCTCCCACGGCGGCGACGCCCGCAACCGCCACCGCGCAGCACCACACGCGCTGCAGCACGCGGCCGGGTTTCTCGGCAAACGAGTACAGCCAGTGCAGGCCCGCAAGCGCCGTGAACGCGACCGCGCAGGCAACCTCGTTTGACAAGGGGGACCGCCCCACGCCCGACAAGACGTACAAGGCGTTGGACGGCGTGCCCAGATGGCTGGCAGACGCCACAAGCCCCACCATGGAGACGGCAAGCGGCAAGGCGGCGGCGTGGGAAAGCCGAGCGGCGGCACTCTCGTCGAGCCAGGCGCCCGCACGGCCCGCGCCGGCCAACGCTACGCAGAACGCGCATGCGACGCAGGCGAGAACGCCCGCGGGGGCAAGCGCGGTGAACAGCACCAGGGTTATCTCATGCCAGGCGAAGGCCATGGCACCGGACTCAGCAAGCGGCACGGGCACCAACCTCCCTCAAGCTCATGCTCGATCGTGCTCAACATAGGGGCGCAAGGCCCGGGGCAATCGGGGCAGAGGCCAGAAGCGCCGCCCGCCAAAACATCCCGCGAAACCAGGAGGCGCCCCCGGCGCGCAGGGGCATGTCACACCAGCTCGGAGCGGTTTGCGACGGCCCCCGTG
>CAKUKJ010000468.1 GCA_934662525.1 uncultured Coriobacteriales bacterium
GCGTGACGCTGGAGGACGGCCGCACGATCGAGACGGGCCACGTGGTGCTCGCCGTCGGCCACAGCGCGCGCGACACCTTCGCCATGCTGCATGAACGCGGCGTGGCGATGGAGGCCAAGCCGTTCTCGATCGGCTTTCGCATCGAACACCCGCAGTCGCTGGTGGACGCGGCGCGGTTCGGACCGAGCGCGGGGCATCCGCTGCTGGGCGCCGCGGACTACAAGGTGGTGCACCACTGCAGCAACGGACGGGGCGTCTACAGCTTCTGCATGTGCCCGGGCGGCACCGTCGTGGCTGCGGCGAGCGAGGAGGGCGGCGTCGTGACGAACGGCATGAGCGAGTTCGCCCGCTCCGGCCGCAACGCCAACTCCGGCTTCTTGGCCAACGTGCTGCCTGAGGACATACCCGGTATCGCCGACGACCCCTTGGCAGGCGTCGCTCTTCAGCGCAGCTGCGAGCAGGCGGCCTTCGAGGCGGGCGGCTCCGATTACAAGGCCCCTGCGCAGCTTCTCACCGACTTCCGCGCCAAGGTCGCCTCGCACGGGCCGGGCAAGGTGCAGCCCACCTATCCCCTCGGCGTGAAGTGGGGAAGCGTCGGCAAGTGCCTGCCCGACTTCGTCGACCGGGCTTTGCGCGCCGCCGTGCCCATCCTCGCCAAGCGCCTCGAGGGCTTCGACCGCCCGGATGCCGTGCTTACCGGCGTAGAGACGCGTTCGTCCTCGCCGGTGCGCATCGTTCGTCGCCCCGACAGCCTCGAGAGCGTCGACGTGGCCGGTTTGTACCCGTGCGGCGAGGGTGCGGGGTATGCGGGAGGCATCATGAGCGCCGCCGCCGACGGCCTGCGCTGCGCCGCCGCCATCGTGGCGGCCGCCAACGCGCGGTAGGCCGGACGGTTCGGAGCGAGCGCCTCGCATCCACAACCATCTCCTGGGCCGCTTGCGGAAAACCGCGGGCGGCCCTGACTGCTTTATTACGAACTGCCTGCCTTATGCAGCAAGAGGGACCAGAGGTGACCCCGTGACACAGGAAAACATCGTCATCCGAGGAGCGCGCGAGCACAATCTCAAAAACGTGTCGCTTGAGATTCCGCGCGACAAGCTCGTCGTCATCACGGGCCTGTCGGGATCGGGCAAGAGCTCGCTTGCCTTCGACACCATCTTCGCCGAGGGCCAGCGCCGCTATGTCGAGTCGCTGTCGAGCTACGCGCGCATGTTCCTGGGGCAGATGGACAAGCCCGACGTTGACAGCATTGACGGTCTCTCACCGGCCGTCTCCATCGACCAGAAGACGACCTCCAAGAACCCGCGCTCCACGGTGGGCACGGTGACGGAGATCTATGACTACCTGCGCCTGCTGTATGCGCGCATCGGCATCCCGCATTGTCCCGAGTGCGGTCGCGTCATCGAGCGCCAGACGACCGACCAGGTGGCCGACAAGATAGCTGCGGCGGCTCAGGGCCGCAAGGCCCTGCTGCTGGCCCCCGTCGTGCGCGGGCGCAAGGGCGAGTACACGAAGCTCTTCGAGGACCTGCGCGCCGAGGGCTTCGCGCGCGTGCGCGTCGACGGCGAGGTCATCCGCCTCGACGACCAGGAAACCATAACGCTTGACAAGAAGTTCAAGCACACCATCGAGGTCGTCGTTGACCGCATCGCGGTGAAGGAAGGGTCGCTCGGCCGCATCGCACAGGCGGTCGAGACGGCCACACGGCTCGCCCAGGGCAACGTCTCCGTATGGCTCATGGAGGAAGGGGAACGCCCCGGCGAGCTGCTCGAGTACTCGCTTGCGCTTGCCTGCCCTCAGCACGGCCATTCCATCGACGACCTGCAGCCTCGCGACTTCTCGTTCAACGCCCCCTACGGTGCGTGCCCCGAGTGCGACGGCCTGGGTGTGCACCGCGTCATCGACGTCGACCGCCTGGTGAGCGCCCCCGACAAGCCCATCGGCCATGGGGCCCTCGGCAACATCTTCAACATGTCCAACTACTGGCCCCAGGTGCTCGACGCCGTCGCCGTGTACCTGGGCTATGACCCCGAGGTCACTTGGAACGAGATTGCCCCGCGTGACCGTAAGGTATTCATCGAAGGTTTAGGCGATAAGAAAATCAACGTCTCCTATCGCACGCTCGACGGGCGCGACACCGGCTGGCAGGCGACGTTCCCGGGCCTTGCCAGCATCCTCATGACGCGCTACACCGAGACCGACAACGAGAAGCTGCGCGAGCGCATAGAGCCCTTCATCATGGAGAAGCCCTGCTCGTCGTGCCACGGGGCGCGCCTCAAGCCTGAGATTCTGGCTGTCACCGTGGGCGGCAAGTCCATCTACGAGGTATGCTG
>CAKUKJ010000469.1 GCA_934662525.1 uncultured Coriobacteriales bacterium
CAGCTCATCCCCTTCATGGCGTTGACCAGGGCTTCGCCGCCCTGCCCGTTCGTCTTCTTCAGGCCCTCGTAGATCAGGTGCATGCCGTCATAGCCTCCGACAGCCATGAAGTTCGGCCGCATGCCGTTATTGGCCTTTTTGAACGCCTCGACGAACGCCTTGTTCTTGGCGACGTCGGCCGCCGGGGCCTGATAGGTCTCGTGGTTACTCATTGCTGCCTCCCTTGCCCTTCTCGCCGTTTTCACCCTTGTGGAACAGGTCGCGCTTGGCCCCGCTCAGGGCCTCGGACATATGCTCCTTGAAGGTGACCGGGTCCTGACCGTCGCCGTGCTTGAGCACCTCGCCCGTGTCGAGCGAGATGGTGTCGCCCGTCTCGGGGTTGTAGATGCGCTCGTCGCGGTCGTAGCCGGAGGCGAGGCCGCGCATGACGCCCAGACCCACGACCACGGCGCCTGCGATGACGCCCGTGACGGGCTTGGCGATGCTCATGACGTCGAGCAGCGGGTTCTTCTGGGGGTCTGCGACCTGGCCGTGGCGCTCGACGCCGTACTTGAGCACCTGGATGACGTGCAGGCCGCCCATCTCGTTCTCGCCGTAGACGACCGCGTCGTCGAAGCCGCGCTCATGCAGGCGCTCGACGCTCTCGTGCGCCTTCTGGATCATCTCGTCGCGGTCGCCGAACTGCAGGGCCTCGGGCTGGCACGAGGTGACGCAGGCGGGCGCCATGCCCTGGGCGATGCGGTCGACGCAGCCCGTGCACTTGTCGATGACGACGCGCGGGGTCGCCCAGCTCTGGCCGGGCTTGTCGTAATAGCGGGGCACGTCGAACGGGCAGGCCATGGAGCAGTACTTGCAGCCGATGCACTTGGACTCGTCGACCGTGACCATGCCGGACTCGGTCTTGAAGATGGCGCCGGCCGGGCACACCTGGGCGCAGGGGGCCTCGGTGCAGTGCTGGCAGGCGCGGCGGCCGAAGGCCCACTCAACGCCCTTGGGGCCGCCCGCCTGCTCGTCGAACGTGATGATGAGGCGGGTGTTGCCGTTGATGTCGGGCGGGTTCTGGTGCGAGCCGCTCCACTCGTTGGAACCGTCGAGCGCCGAGGGGAGGTTGTTCCAGCACTTGCAGGCAACCTGGCAGCCCTTGCACGCGGTGCAGCGCGCGGTGTCAAACAGGATCGCTTTCTCGCTCATGTCGTCCAACCCCCTTACAGCTTCTCGATGTTGACCAGGAACGCCTTGTACTCAGGCGTCTGGCTGTTGGCGTCGCCCACGTTGGGCGTCAGGTCGTTGGTCATGTTCTCGTCGGTGCCGAAGAGGCGCGCCCAACCGAAGTGGTGCGTCATGCCCACCTGATGCAGCGTCTGGCCGTTGACCGTGAAGGGCTTGAAGCGGTGGGTGACCAGCGCCGTGATCTCGATGGAGGCGCGGTTGTTCCACACGCGGACCTTCTCGCCGTTCTCGATGCCCTTCTCGGCGGCCAGCTCGTAGGACATCTCCACGAACTGGGCGGGCATGGCCTCGACGAGCGCGGGGCACAGGCGGGTCTGGCCGCCGGTCTGCCAGTGCTCGGTGACCGAGTAGGTCGTGGCCACGATGGGGAACTCCTCGTGGGGCGAGTGCTTCGTGGACTCCAGGTTGCGGCCGAGGAAGCACGGAGAGTTGAGACGGCCGTTGAACGGGTTCTCGTCCAGCGGGCTCTCGAAGGGCTCGAAGTGCTCGGGCAGCGGGCCGTCTTCCATACCGTAGGACTCGAGGCGCGCGTTCTGCTCCCAGAGCATGAAGAACGCCTTGTTGTTGGGGGGCGTGGTGCCTGCGACGAAGTCGCCCACGTCGCAGCCGTCCTCATAGCCCG
Organism: uncultured Coriobacteriales bacterium; assembly: GCA_934662525.1. Lineage (GTDB taxonomy): Bacteria > Actinomycetota > Coriobacteriia > Coriobacteriales > UMGS124 > UMGS124. The sequence continues at coordinate 1,853 of CAKUKJ010000469.1, forward strand.
CCTTCCATTTGCCGGCCTCTTCATCCCACTCGACGAGGCGGCGGTCCTCACGCCAGGGCTTGCCGTTCATGTCGGCCGAGGCGCGGTTGTACAGGATGCGGCGGTTGTTGGGCCAGGCGAACGCCCACTCGGAGTACAGGCCCAGACCGGAGGTGTCCACGTTGTTGCGGCGGGCCACCGGCTGACTGGCCGGGTCGAGCGGCGCGTCGTTGTTGTTGTAGAAGCCCGAGTAGATCCACATGCCGCAGGAGGTGGAGCCGTCGGCCGCAAGCTCGGAGTAGCCCGAGAGCAGGTCGGTGTGGACGTCGGAGGAGTCCACGTTGAACTCGGTGCCGGCCACGCGGTAGCCGTTGAGCGCCCAGGACACGGGACGGAAGTCGATCTTGCCGTCGACGTAGTAGTCCCACTTGACGTTCAGGATGGGGTCGGGGTTGGCGGTAGCCGGGTCGTC
>CAKUKJ010000470.1 GCA_934662525.1 uncultured Coriobacteriales bacterium
GGGCGAACCACCACTTGTGCTTCATCGGCAGCAGGCGCGTCTGCGCGTAGATGAGCGCGGCGTTGGGGATGTTGCCGAGCAGGTCGAAGATGAATGTGACCATGCGCACCTCTTATATATCCTGTCCCTTGATGCGTCTCGAGGGATTCTGCGCGAAACGGGCTTGGCCAGGATAGACTTCCCAGATTGGAATATCCTCGACGCAGCGCAGATTTCGTGTGGGCGGGGCCGTTTTAAGGCGTGGGAGGCACGGACGAGCGGAAGCGGTGTATCATTCACCAGGTTTGACCCTTGCCCCGGTTGCAACCGCCATCGGATTGCAACTGAGACTCGGGCGTCTGTATCAGGATAGATGGAAAGGAAACACCATGGTCACCAAGGAGCAGAAGGCTGCCATCGTTGCCGAGTTCGGCAAGGACGCCAAGGACACCGGCACCCCCCGCGTTCAGGTCGCTCTTCTTACCGCTCGTATCCGCGAGCTCACCGAGCACTGCAAGCAGCACCCCCACGACTTCCACAGCCGCCGCGGCCTGCTGATGCTCGTCGGCCACCGTCGCTCGCTCCTTCGCTACATCCGCTCCAACGATATCAACGAGTATCGTGAGCTGATCAAGAAGCTCGAGCTTCGCGACAACATCCAGTAAGTTGTCTTTAAGGGGCGCACCAGCGCCCCTTTTCGTTTGCGTCGCATGGAGGCCAGGGGGCCGGACGCAGGCGCATAGGTCCCGCTCGCAATGGGGCGAGCGGAGTTGAAGGAGATTACAGCATGGCAAAGGTTACGCACGAGTTCGACCTCTACGGCAAGCACTACACCCTTGAGACCGGCGAACTCGCGAAGCAGACGACGGGCGCCGTCCTGGTGAAGCAGGGCGACACCACGGTCCTCATGACCGCCGTCGTCTCCAAGGAGCGCAAGAACTACGACTTCTTCCCGCTGACGGTTGATTTCGTGGAGCGCATGTACTCGGTGGGCCGCCTGCCCGGCGGCTACCTCAAGCGCGAGACCCGCCCCACCGACAAGGCGACCCTCACGGCCCGCATGATCGACCGCCCCATCCGCCCGAGCTTCCCCGACGGCTTCCGCAACGAGGTGCAGATTGTCGCCACCTCGCTCGTGTGCGACCAGGTCAACCCCTTCGACGTCATCTGCACGATGGGTGCCTCTGCCGCCCTCACCGTGGGCGGCGTGCCCTTCGAGGGCCCGCTTGCCTGCGTGCGCATCGGCCGCGACCGCGACACCCATGAGTTCATCGTCAACCCCACCTACGAGGAGCGCGACAACTCCGACCTCGACCTGGAGCTGGGCGGCACGCGCGACTTCGTGAGCATGCTCGAGGCCGGTGCCGAGGAGATCACCGAGGAGGACATGCTGGCCGCCATGCAGTTCGGCCAGGAGGCCCTTGGCGCGTTCTGCGACCAGCAGAAGATCTTCTTTGAGAAGGTCGCCCAGGTCAACGGCCCCATCGTCGTGAAGGACTATCCCCTCGACGAGCCGAACGCCTACGTCCATGACAAGATCTTCGCCCACTACGACGAGATGTCCGCCGCCCTCAAGGACGCCGACAAGCAGGCCCGCATGGCCAAGGTGGACGAGCTCAAGAGCACCATCAAGGCCGAGTTCACCGAGGAGGAGCAAGCGCAGTTCGAGCGCGAGATCCCCGTGGAGCTCAAGAGCCTCGAGAAGCATGCGATGCGCGTCATGGTCGTGGAGACCGGCGAGCGCGTCGACGGCCGTAAGGCCGACGAGATTCGCCCGCTCATGATCAAGCCCGGCTACCTGCCGCTCGTCCATGGCTCCGGCCTCTTCCAGCGCGGTCAGACCCAGGTCCTCTCCGTGCTGACCCTGGGCATGCTCAACGACTGGCAGCGCCTCGACACCATCGAGCCCGTCGACGGTAAGCGCTACATCCACCAGTACAACTTCCCGCCGTACTGCACCGGCGAGACGGGTCGCATGGGCTCTCCCAAGCGCCGCGAGATCGGCCACGGCGCCCTCGCCGAGCGCGCGCTTCTGCCTGTCATTCCCTCCGAGGAGGAGTTCCCCTACACCATCCGCGTCGTCTCCGAGGTCATGGAGTCCAATGGCTCCTCGTCCATGGCGTCGACCTGCGGCAGCTGCCTGGCCCTCATGGACGGCGGCGTGCCCCTGAAGCGCCCGGTCTCCGGCATCGCGATGGGCCTCATCCAGGAGAACGGAAAGACGGTCGTGCTCTCCGACATCCAAGGCCTTGAGGACTTCCTCGGCGACATGGACTTCAAGGTGACGGGCACCTCCGAGGGCATCACCGCCATGCAGATGGAC
>CAKUKJ010000471.1 GCA_934662525.1 uncultured Coriobacteriales bacterium
GGACTACATGGCGTCGCTCAACCACAAGGAGAGGAACCGACGCAAGGGCGACCTCGGCTCGCTGAAGGAGGACGGCTACAGCGGCGACCTCATCAAGAAGTTCGGCACCGACCCGGCCAAGATCCCCATCTGGGCGAACATGGAGCTCTTCTCCTTCGGCGGCCTCAACGACATCTACCTGTACCTCTCCGACCGATGGGGCGACGAGGAGATGAGGCACGAGCACTACCTGCTCCGCCAGGCCCAGTCCATAAGGAACGCCTGCGCCCATTCGTCGGCAATGCTCAACGAGCTCGTCAAGGCCGACTCCCCGGTGGACACCGACGCCGCCGTGCAGCGGGCGCTGGCCGAGGCGGGGATCTCCCACCGCATGAGGACCGCGAGGATGAAATGCCCGTGCGTGCAGCAGGTCGTCACCCTCATGTACACCCACGGCGAGATGGTGGCCGACGGGTCCGGCAAGCGCAGGGCGGCAGCCAACATGAGGCGGCTCGGGGGCAGGATAGCCGAGGTGACCGACAGGGTGCCACTGGACAACTCCGTCCGCGCGTCGCTGAATTTCCTCAAAATCCTGATTGACAAATGGTTCGCCTAGGGCATAATGGTGCTAGATAAAAAAACCTCAGGGTTTTGTAAGGCGGAGCCGCGAAAGCGTCTGCGCCTATTTTTTTGCCTTTCCGCACGAGCGAAGCGGGGCGGCAGCCTGCACGGCCTCGTAGTTCGTGCCCAGCGTCTTTTTGCGCTCGTCGCCGTTGCCGAACTCGCCGTCAGTCGCGCGGCGCGCCAGGCCGTCGATGTCGACGGAACCAGCGCCCGAAGAACCGCCCAGGATGCGGTTCACCTCGGCCTGCACCTCGTCGTAGCGGGAGCCCAAGGCCTTCTTCCGTGCATCCCCGTTGCCGAACTCGCCGGAGATCACACGCCTTGCCAGATCGGCAGCCGAGCCCGACGGCGCGGAATCCGAACTGCCGCCGGTGCCGCTCGAAGAAGCGTTCCCGCCGCAGATGCGGGCCTTGAGCACCGCCCATTTCGCGGCGTCCACGTAGGGCGCTGGACAGCGCTTGCCCGTCACGTCGAAGTGGCGGATGACGCCCTGCTCCGCGATGCCGCAGCGACCGCGAGTGTCGCCCACGAGCGACGCCAGCGCGGCGATCTGCGCCTCGGCGAAGTCCTCCCCCGCGCTCACCACCTCGATGCCGATGGAGCGAAGGTTGGTCTGCCAGTGCCCGGCGTGCCAGGCGGTGTCGTATTCGCGCACCGACTGGCGGACGCTTCCGTCCTTGTCGACGAAGTAGTGGGCGGAAGCCTTGGCGTCCGAGCGTGAGAAATACAGCAGGTTGTTGTGCGCCGAAGCTGACGTGCCCGTGTAGTGCACCACGATCTTCTCGATTGCGCACCCCTGGCGCAAGGCGGTGTAGTTGCGAGCGTCACATTGCATGAACTACGACCTCGTCTGCCTGTCCGGCTGGGCCCTGCTCGAGGTGACCGACTTCGGGCAGTTCGCAGACTTCTGGCTGTTCTGCTCGGAGCGCTGGGGCGATGCCGACATGACGCAGGTCCATTACGTCCTCAAGTCCGTGAAGGCCCTCCGCAACGCCTGTAGTCACAACTCGTGCATCATCAACGGGTTCTCCTCGTCGGCCGCCCAGGCCTCCTTCCCGACGACCGGGCCGATCATCGACTCGATGAACGCGCACGGCCTGAAAAGGAGCAAGGCCAGGCGCTCCAAGATGGCGAACCTGCGCGTCGCGCAGGTAGCGGCGACGCTCTATGCTTCGTCGGTCTTCTGCACCAGGCCGTCCACCAGGGAAAGGCACGGCGGGGCGATGCAGAGGGCGAGGGAGGCGCTACTCGCCGCGATGCCGCTGTGCCCCGCCGACGGGTCGCTGACCGCTTATTTCGAATTTCTCTTCCACGGCGTAAAGTTTTTGGGGATTGGCCATATGGAAGGGGTTGGCCTCGGGGTCCTTCGGCCTGTCGTTGTTGGCCGGCTTGACCCAGCCCGACAGCGTGCCGTCTTCGACGCCGAGCTCGCGGGCAACCTCGGCGTAGGTGGTGCCCCTGGAATTGTAGAGCTCGACGGCCTTCTTCTTGAACTCGGGCGCGTGCTTTGCGTGGTATCCCATGATCGCTCTCCTAACTGCCTCCCCGAAGATGATGGCGGAGGCGAATGTCAAGTGTCAACGAATCTGGGGCAGATTCAGATTCAGCTGGACGCCGCCGAGGGACCCGAGGCCGGGACGATGCGGGGCTACCTGGCGCGCAAGAAGGCCAAGCGCATAGG
>CAKUKJ010000472.1 GCA_934662525.1 uncultured Coriobacteriales bacterium
GGTCGAGCACGAGCTGTACCCGGCTACCGTCCAACTGCTCGCCGAGGGGCGGGTGCAGGTGCAGCCCGACGGCAAGGTGAGCATCGCCTAAGTGCGTTCAAAATCCCCTGTGGCCGCGTTCTGCAAAGGCTCATGTACTCCAGTACACATCGCCTTTGCACGCCTTGCCACAGGGGATTTTGTTGGTGGGGTACAAATCCCCTGTGGCAACGAAAACGCCCTGGAAGACGGATGTCTTTCAGGGCGTTTTGCGTAGACGGGGGTCTCGTGCGCGTTGTCTAACGCTTGCCTTTGCCCTTGGCGGCGCTTCTGCGCTGGCCGAACTGGTGGCGCGGCCCGCGCTCGAGCAGCACGACGTTCTCGATGTGGTCGGTGTGCGGGAACATGTCCACCGGGCAGATGCGCTTCACGCGGTAGCCGTTGCGCACGAGGTGCTTGATGTCCTGCAGCTGCGTCTTGGGCTCGCAGGAGATGTACACCACGCGGCGCGGCCCCAGGCGGCTGAGATTGGCGAGGAACGCCTGGCTTGAGCCTGCGCGGGGCGGGTCCATGAACACGACGTCGAGCTCCTCGTCGCGGCGTGCCATGCGCGCAAACTCGCTGCCGGCGTCGGCGGTGACGAACGTGGCGTTGTCGATGCCGTTGATCTGGGCGTTGACCTCGGCGTCTTTGACGGCCTCGCCGTTGCGCTCGATGCCGATGAGCTCGGCGCCGCTCGCCTTGGCGGCCACGATGCCGATGGTGCCCGTGCCGCAGTAGGCGTCGCCGATGCGGTCGGAGCTGCGCAGGTCGGCCATCTCAACGGCAAGCTCGTAGAGCGCCTCGGCGGCGATGGGGTTGGTCTGGTAGAACGAGCTCGACGAGATGCGGAAGCGGCAGCCGCACAGGTCGTCCTCGATGTAGCCCGGGCCGAAGAGCACCTTCTCTTCCTTGCCCAGGATGACGCTCGTGCGCTCGGTGTTGGTGTTGAGCACGATGGTGGTGATCTCGGGGTGGGCTCGCAGGATGGCGTCGATGAACGCGGGCGGCAGGTTCGTGGCGTTGCACACGAGCGTCAGCATGACCTCGCCCGTGGCGTGGGCGATGCGCACAAGGGCATAGCGCACGGTGCCCGTGCAGGTCTTCTCGCTGTAGGGCGTCACCTTGAACTCGGGCATGAGACGCGCGACCGTGGCGATGATGGGACGGGCGGCCGGGTCTTCCACCATGCATTGCTTGCAGGGGACGATCCAGTGGCTGCCCTTCTCGAAGATGCCCCAGCGCACGGTGTCGCGGCCGTCCTTCGTCTTGCCGGGGGCAAGGGGCAGCTGAACCTTGTTGCGGTAGCCGCGCGGGTCGACCATGCACATGAGCGGCTCGACCTCGACGTCGTAGTCGGCGAACAGCTCCTCGATGTAGTCTTGCTTGCGCTCGAGCTGCATGTCGTAGGGCATGGCGAGCCACTCGCAGCCGCCGCAGCGGTCGGCCACGGGGCAGTGCACGGTCACGCGCTGGTCGAGCAGGTCGTGATGGTCGTATTTCTCGGGCACCTCTTCGGCGTCATCGCCATCGTCGTCGTGATCGCGGCGGCTGCGGCCGGCCTTGCGGCCTGCGGGCTCTTCGTCTTCCTCGCTGGCCCAGCGGTCGGCGCCCTCGTCGCCCTCAAAGGGATAGGCGTCGTCAAACCCGCGCCCGTCCTCCTCGCGCGGGGGCTGCCAGTCGTCGTAGCCGTACTCGTCGTCGAATTCGTCGCTCATGTGGCTCTCCCTCTGCCTGGGTGCCCCGGCCCATCCAAGTTGTCTTCGATACGCGTCTCAAACTGACTGCTCAAAACGCTTGCGCATGCCGCTTGCTCCGGGCTGGGCGGCATGTCCGGGTGCAGTGTATCAGGCGCCTGCCTCTTGCGGGTGGGTATCCTGTGTCTGCATGGGCTCTGCTTGGCCCTCCGGCTTTGCCTCGCCGGCCTGCTCGGCGGCCTGGGCCTGTTGCCTCTCCCGATACTCGGCGCGAATCTTCTCCGCGCGCGCCCTGTAGAGCTCGATCGTCTTGTTGATGGCCCTGGGGTCCATGGCTTTCCTCTCCTCGCCCTGCCGACGGCCCCATTGTAGCGTGGTGCCGCCATGTATGCGCCGCACGTGGGCCGGGTGTTTCCATCTGTTGTCAATATCGTACCGAAAAGCGGTCTTGCCGTATACTGAGCGATTACACGCGGGGTGGCGTGCCTATACTTCCCCGTGCATATCTGCTGCTTTGCATTCACCGACCGCCACAGTCGAAAGGCCAAGCCCATGGCACTCGTCGT
>CAKUKJ010000473.1 GCA_934662525.1 uncultured Coriobacteriales bacterium
TCTCCTCTGCGCTCGACCTTCTCAAAGACACACGTCCCGACGTGCTGCTCCTCGACATCCAGCTCGGCAGTGAGAACGGTCTCGACATTCTCCCGCACCTGGCATCTGTGAGCGCACAGACGCGCGTCATCGTGCTCTCTTCCTACCTTAATGCCTCGCTTGCGCATGCCTGCACCTCGTTTGGCGTCGCAGGCTACTTGGTGAAGGATACCGAGAACCTCGACATCGCAAGTGCTGTTAAGGTTGTGGCTGCGGGCGGCACGGTGTTTGATCCGCGAGTGCTTGGCATCGAGGGTGCCGAAAAGAACGGCGCCGCATCCGCGCTGAGCCCACGTGAGATGCAGGTGCTCGCCCTTGTGTGTCGCGGCCTTACCAACGCCGAGATTGCTGGTGAGGTATGCGTGAGCGAAAACACGGTGAAGGGCTACGTTTCCTCAGTCATGCGCAAGCTTGATTGCGACAACCGCGTGAAGCTTGTGCTCAAGGCATTGGAACTCAAGCTCGTATAGGTTGGCCCTGCTTCTGCCGCGCGTTACGGGTGCCCCAACTATAGTTGGGGGATTTAGCACTTTTGGTGGACAAAAAGTCCAACCGATGGGTCTAACGGTGGGCTGTCTTCTCTGCTTGAATACTCCTTGAACCCGATCATCCCCCTGCATCGGGTTCATACAAGGGAGAATCAAGGAGAGAGGCTAAATATTATGGAACTCACCCGTAGGGATATGCTCGCCGCCGGTGCCGCCGCGACTGCCGTCGCCGGTGTTGCTTCGATGGGCCTTACTGGAAAGGCGGGCGCCGACGAGGCACAGGCGGCCAATCCCAACCATAAAGACGACGGTGCTTACAACTACACGTTCAACAACGGTCCGCTGACCTCCACCGAGCAGCATGCCACCATCTCTGAGTACGACTGGCGTGAGGACAAGCTCTCCGTTGCCGATATCGCCCAGGCCGCCAAAGAAGTTTCCGACGACGAGGCTCGCGCAATCCTCTTCAACGAGCCTGAAATCACCGAGGACTTCGTCAAGTCCGATGGCACGGTGATTCCGGCCATCTACGTGCAGCTGCGTAACCGCATCAACCGCATCGGCCTGGGCATCGGCTCCGAGATTGACGAGAACGTCTTCGACTTCTTCACCCACGAGATTACCGAGGAAGAGGCCCAGTTCTACTGCAAGGTGCCGATGTTCCGCTTCTTCAATGACGAGGAGGCCGCCGAGGCTGCAGGCATGAGCGTTGAGGATGCCAAGGCCATGGCCGACGAGCTGAGCTACCGTGGCTGGCTCAACCGCGTCACGCGCTGCGGCATCAACTTCTACCATACCCTTGCATTTGCCCACGGTATCCTTGAATTTACACTTAACCGTTATTGTGCCGGGGCAGAGGGTAAAGAGGACTACATCAAGGACATCTTCTCCATCCGCGGCGCCGACTATGGCTACACTTCGCGCAACCTGGGCAGCGGCATGTACTACACCGTGCCTGTGCAGCGCGACGTCATGGCCGATGCGGCGACACAGGTACTGCCGTTCTGCGACTGGGAGAACATCATCGACCGCAACGACGTCATCGCGGTCATGCCCTGCCAGTGCCGCACGTTCACGCCCATCCTGCAGGGCGGAGAACCCGGCGACTGGTGCGAGCATCCTGTTGAGACGTGCATCTCCGTGGGCGAGCAGGCCCAGTACTACATCGAGAACAACCTCGGCCGTCAGATTGACAAAGACGAAGCCAAGCAGATTATTCAGAACTCCGTCGATGCCGGCATGGTCATTCAGGTGATGAACACCAAGCAGTGCGACGTTATCTGCTCGTGCCATGGCGACTGCTGCGGCATCTTGCGCGGGTACATCGGCATGGAGGGCGATGTCGAGAACCTTAAGTATGTCTCTAACTATCAACTTGAAGTTGATACTGATGCATGCCTCAAGTGCGGTGCCTGCGCCGAACGCTGCCCCCTGTTCACCATCACCATGGATGAGGAGACGGGTCTGCCCACTGTAGGCAACCTGTGCGTGCGCTGCGGTCAGTGCGCCACCGTGTGTCCGGCCGGTGCCCGCAAGCTTGTGCCCGTCGCCGAGGAAGACCGTCTCACCACCATGGGCAACGATATGATCGACGACTACTACATCAAGTCACTCGAGCGCGCCAAGCGAGGCTTCATCGTCGACTTCGACCCGGCGAAGGCCTAACCCGTCAGTTTTTAGCGTGGGCCTTCAAATCCCCGCAGGTTCCTTTCCCAACGACCTCGCATGTCGCGCAGTCATCCCCCTGCAAGCGC
>CAKUKJ010000474.1 GCA_934662525.1 uncultured Coriobacteriales bacterium
GGTCTTGGCAATCCAGGGATACACCTTCTTGCCGGGAAGATGCCCGCCCTCGCCGGGCTTGGCGCCCTGCGCCAGCTTGATCTGGATCTCGCGGGCGCTCGAGAGGTACCTGCTCGTGACGCCGAAGCGTCCCGAGGCGACCTGCTTGATGGCCGACAGCGCCGTGTCGCCGTTGGCCAGCGGCACCTCGCGCACGATGTCCTCGCCGCCCTCGCCGGTGTTGGAGAAGCCGTGCAGGCGGTTCATGGCGCAGGCGAGCGTCTCGTGGGCCTCCTTGGAGATGGAGCCGTAGCTCATCGCGCCCGTCTTGAAGCGCTTGACGATCTCGCTTGCGGGCTCGACCTCGTCGAGCGGCACGGGCGTGCAGTCGTGCGTGTCGAAGTCCAGCAGGTTGCGCAGCACGACGGCGCGCCCTGGCTTGTTCACGATGGCGCCGTAGGCGTCCCAGGCCTCCTGGGAGCCGGTGCGCGCGGCGGTCTGCAGGGCGAAGATCGTCGGCGGGTCGATGAGGTGGTCTTCCTTGCCGGGCCTCCAGGCCGTCTCGCCCGAGTCGGGGAGCTGTGCGGGCACGACGCTGGCGGCGATGCCCTGCGCCAGGTCGTACTTCTCATCGGCTTCGCGTGCCAGCTCGGCAAAGCCCAGGCCGGCGATGCGGCTGACGGTGCCCGTGAAGCACCTTTCCACAACGTCGTCGGCGATGCCGACGGCCTCGAAGATCTGCGCGGAATGGTAGCCCTGGATGGTCGAGATGCCCATCTTCGACATGATTGAGACGATGCCCGCCACAACGGCGCGGTCGTAGTTGGCGATGGCCTCGCTCTCGGGCAGGTCGACGAGGCCCTTGCGCACGGCGTCGCGCACCTGGGCGTGGGCGAGATAGGGGTAGACGGCGCTTGCCGAGTATCCCACGAGCATGGCGAAGTCATGCGTGCTCATGGCGTCGCCGGTCTCCACCACGAGGTCGCAGCGCGTGCGCACCCCTTTGCGAATGAGGTGGTGGTGCACGCAGCCCAGCGCAAGCAGGCTTGGCACGGGCACCTCTCCGGCAGCCGCCCTGTCGGAGAGCACGATGATGTTGCAGCCCGCCTCCACGGCCTCGAACGCCTCCCCGGCCAGCTTGTCGAGCGCGGCCACAAGCCCGCCCTCGCCGTGGGTGCGCGGATAGGCGCAGGTGAGGCGGGCCACCTTGAAGCCGGTTTTCTTGACGTTGCAGATGCGCTCGAGCATCTCGCGGTCGATGACGGGGGCCTCCAGGCGGATGCGCCGGCAGTTCGCGCTCGTGTCCTCGAGGGTGTTGCCGTGATTGCCCAGATACGAGATGGTGGAGGTCACGATCTTCTCGCGCAACGCGTCGATGGGGGGGTTCGTGACCTGGGCGAACAGCTGCTTGAAGTAGCTGTAGAGCTTGCGGGGCTGTTGAGACAGCACGGCCAGCGGCGAGTCGACGCCCATGGAGACGAGCGGCTCCTTTGCCGTGCGGGCCATGGGCGCAATCTGCGACACGATGTCCTCGTAGCACACGCCGTAACGGGCTGACAGGCTTGCGAGCGTCTCGCCTGCGGGCACGTCGACCTCGGGGAACTCCTTGCCCGCCGGGGTTTCGCTGTAGCCCTCGGGCAGGGGCAGGTCGGCGGCACGGATCATGTTGTTCTGGATCCACTCGTGCCAGGGGCGCTGGGAGGCCATCTCCTCCTTGAGCTCGTCGTCCCAGACGACGCGACCCTGCGCGGGGTCCACAAGCAGCATCTGGCCGGGCATGAGGCCGCCCTTGAGCAGGACGTTCTGTGCCGGGATGTCGAGCACGCCCGTCTCGGACGCCAGGATGAGGCGGTCGTCGCGGGTGAGCGTGTAGCGGGCGGGTCGCAGGCCGTTGCGGTCGAGCACGGCTCCCATGCGCACACCGTCGGTGAAGGCGATGGCGGCGGGCCCGTCCCACGGTTCCATGAGGCACGACTGATAGGAGTCGAAGTCGTGGCGACGGGCGCTCAGGGCGTCGTTGTTGTCCCACGGCTCGGGCACGAGCATGCTCATGGCCCGCGGCAGGCTGCGACCGTTCATGTAGAGGAACTCCGCCACGTTGTCCAGGATGGCCGAGTCGGAGCCCTCGCGGTCGATGACGGGCAGCACCCGGTCGAGCCGGGGGATGACGGGGGAGTACAGGTCGGACTCGCGGGCGCGGACCCAGTTGACGTTGCCGCGCAGCGTGTTGATCTCGCCGTTGTGCACTATGTAGCGCTGAGGGTGCGCGCGCTCCCACGAGGGCGTGGTG
>CAKUKJ010000475.1 GCA_934662525.1 uncultured Coriobacteriales bacterium
GGTCTCGCCCGTGCGGCCCTTGGTCAGGATGGTCCAGACCGCGCTGGAGTGGTCCTCGGTGTGGATCCAGTCGCGCACGTTCTCGCCCGTGCCGTAGAGCCTGGGGCGGACGCCGTCGATCACGTTGGTGATCTGGCGCGGGATGAACTTCTCCACGTGCTGGTAGGGGCCGTAGTTGTTGGAGCAGTTCGATATCGTGGTCCTGAGGCCGTAGGTGCGCGTCCAGGCGCGCACGAGCATGTCGGAGGCCGCCTTGGTGGAGCTGTAGGGCGAGGACGGGCGGTACGGGGTCTCCTCGGTGAACCTGGCCGGGTCGTCCAGGGCCAGGTCGCCGTAGACCTCGTCGGTCGAAACGTGGTGGTAGCGGACGCCGTGCTTGCGCACGGCCTCCAGAAGGCGGAACGTGCCCTCCACGTTGGTCCTGAGGAACGGCTCCGGGTCGGCGATGGAGTTGTCGTTGTGGGACTCGGCGGCGTAGTGCACGACGGCGTCGTGGCCGGGGACGATTCGGTCCAGGAGGTCCGCGTCGCAGATGTCGCCCACCACGAGCTCGACGCGGTCGGCGGGCAGCCCCGCGATGTTCTCGCGGTTGCCCGCGTAGGTCAGCTTGTCCAGCACGGTGACGTGGACGCCGGGGTGGTTGTCCACGACGTAATGCACGAAGTTGGAGCCGATGAAGCCGCAGCCGCCGGTGACTATGATGTTCTTTGGCTCGAAAGTCTCTGCCATGCCTAGTCCTCCCTGCCGGAGATCTCGCCGGCGGCGACGGCCTTGAGGTGCCGGCCGTAGACCGACTTGCCGTAGCGCTCGGCCGCGGCGGCGAGCGCCTCCCCGTCTATCCAGCCGTTCTCGTAGGCGATCTCCTCGGGGATGCTCACGGGCAGGTCCTGGGCGCGCTCCACCGAGCGCACGAACTCGCCCGCCTCGTAGAGGCTCTCCATCGTGCCGGTGTCCAGCCACGCGTAGCCGCGCCCCAGGGTGACGACGGAGAGGGCGCCGTCCTCCAGGTACATGCGGTTGAGATCCGTGATTTCTAATTCTCCTCGCGCGCTCGGCTTCACCTGCTTGGCCATCTCGCACACGCGCGAGTCGTAGAAGTACAGGCCGGTGACGGCGTAGGAGCTCTTCGGGCGCTCGGGCTTCTCCTCGATGGAGACGGCGTTGAAGTCTTTATCGAACTCCACCACGCCGAAGCGCTCCGGGTCGTCGACGTGGTAGCCGAACACGGTGGCGCCCGCGCCGGCCTCGGCCCTCTCCACCGCCCGGCGCAGGTGGCGGGAGAGGCCGTTGCCGTAGAAGATGTTGTCGCCCAGCACGAGCGCGCAGGGCTCGCCGGCGACGAAGGCCTCGCCGATGACGAACGCCTGCGCCAGGCCGTCGGGGCTGGGCTGCTCGGCGTAGCTCAGATGCACTCCGAACTGCGAGCCGTCGCCCAGCAGGCGCTCGAAGTTGGGCAGGTCGTGCGGCGTGGAGATGACCAGGATGTCTCGGATGCCCGCAAGCATCAGCGTCGACAGCGGGTAGTAGATCATCGGCTTGTCGTAGACCGGCAGCAGCTGCTTGCTGGTGACGCTCGTAAGCGGATACAAACGCGTGCCGGATCCTCCGGCGAGGATGATTCCCTTCATCACCATTATCCTTCCGTGTAAAACCGCCCTAGCCCAGGCGGCTATTCGTTCCATTCGAGTCCAGTACGCAGTACTTTGTTCACGTCGCCAAACAGTGACCTCTCGGGCTCCAAGGCCTTCGTCACCGTCGCCCCGGCCGCAAGCACAGACCCATCGGGCACGACTGCGCCTTTGAGCACCATGCACCTGCAGCCGACCCACACGTTGTCACCCAGCGAAACGGGAGCGCTCGCGGGTTTGCCGTCTATCTGGTGGAAGTCGGTGTCCATGAACAGCGTGTCCCAGCTGACAAGAGAGCCAGCGCCCAGGCGCATCCGCTCATGGCAGACGAACTCGCCCTTCGCCATGTTCCTGAACCCCTCGCCTACGCTCAAATGACCGTTGGCACCCACGCTTATCTTCGAGCCTTGAGCAAACACTGCATCCCCGTCGAAAGAGACCTCGCCGAAGCACTGCCAAATTCCACGGTCATAGCGCCTGTCGAAGATTCCGACCGACGAGTAGCCCAGCCGCACGCACCCGGGCCGCGGCCTCGCAATTCTCACCTTGCCGTGCAGCTCAGTCAGCGAATAGTTCCTAGCAACAAACACAGGGAGACGCACCCCCCCCCAGCCGAAATAG
>CAKUKJ010000476.1 GCA_934662525.1 uncultured Coriobacteriales bacterium
CCTGGGCAACCCGGGCTGTATCGACGAGGCCCGCGAGTGGTACGACGGCTACCGTTTCGGCACAATTGACGTCTACAACCCCTGGAGCGTCCTCAACTACTTTGACCAGGATTGCACGCCCGGCGTCTACTGGCTCAACACGTCGAGCAACTCGGTGGTGGGTGCCGCCGTGCGCGCCGCGGACGCCCGGGCTCTGAGCGAGCTGTACGAGCTGGCGCGTCCCGGCGGCACGGTGACCGAGCCCCTGGACCTGGGCATCGTCTTCCCCGATGTGGGCGTGCGCGCCGACGCCATGTGGTCGATGCTCTACCTGGCCGGCTACCTCACGACCGACGACGTCGCCGTGCCCGACGACCCCTGGCTCGAGCGCGCGCTGCGCATCCCGAACCGGGAGATCCGCCGCCTGTTCGAGAAGGAGATTCCCCAGCGCTTCGCCGTCGACGCAACGGGTCGGTACGCCGTGCGCGATTTCCAGCGCGCGTTGTATAAGGCGGACGAGGGGCTTCTGCAAAGCTCGCTCGCGCAGATCCTTCTTGCCTCCCCGAGCTTCTTCGACCTAGTGAGCGAGAACAGCTACCACATGCTGCTGCTGGGCCTGTGCTTTGGCATCGAGGGATATGGGTCGCCCACGTCGAACCGCGAGTCCGGGCGCGGGCGTTACGACATAGTCCTCAGGCCCGACAACAGCGCGCGGGCTATGGCGCTTTATCACCAGCGTCCGCTTGTCACCATCGAGGTGAAGCACCTGTCTTCCAAGTCCATGCCTGACAATCCCGAGCATGTTGACGAGCGGCTCTCCGACCTGGCCCAGGCCGCCCTCGTCCAGATTGCCGACAAGGCCTACGACGTCCCCGAAGGGCTGGACACTGCGCCCCATGTCCTCTGGGGCATCGCCTTCGGCGGCAAGCGTGTCGCTTGTATGTGCGAGAAGGCCTAGGCGTGTTTTCGGCTCTCGGGGCATGGCTGGGTGGCTCGTTCATCCGCTACACTTGCGCGGATAAGCGACGCACATTGGAGGATGCATGAAGCTCAAGGAAGTGAAGGGGCCGGAAAAGCCCGGGAAGAAGAAGGCGCCGGGTACGCGGGCCGACCGCGCCAACGAGCACGCGGTCACCCGGCAGAAGAACCGCCATGCCGAGCGCGACTACTTCGGGCGCGTCATCCCCGAGCCGGGCTCGTCGAAGCCTGACCTCACGCCTGCGGCGGCCAAGCGCGCCCTGGAGGGAACGGTGCGTCTCGACGCCTACCTCGTGGGACGCGGCATGGCTCCTTCGCGCGACAAGGCCAAGGCCCTCATCGACCAGGGACTTGTGTATGTCGCGGGCTCCAACCGCGTGAAGGCGAGCATGGCCATCGCGCAAGGCACCAAGGTGGAGGTTCGCGAGTCTGCAGGGGAGTAACGAAGCAGGTCTGGAACCGTCCGTTTGCGGCCGGCCCATATATAAATGCAGCAAGAAAACCGCCGCCCGTCCCTTTCGATTCAGAAGGGGCGGGCGGCGGTCGTTTAAGGGGCGGTATGTCGAGATGTCAAGGTTTGCGTGCGCTGGCCTCAGGTATCCCGTGTGCTGTGAGGCCGACGGCCTATGCCTCGGGCTTGGGTTCCTGCGCCTTGGATGCCTTCGACGACTCGCCCTCGGCGGCTGCAGGCATGCTCTCCACATACTCGACCTTCACGTCCACGACGTCGCCCTTTGCGGCCGGCTGGGCGGCACCGCTTGCGTCCGGCAGCCTGCTTGCCTCTGCCTCCACGCGGGCCTTTGCGTCGTCGACGATGTCCTTTGCCTTGCCGGCCACGGCCCCCACGATGCCCTGGACGCCCTCCATGGCAACGCGGGCGGTTGTGCCGATGAAGTTCGCCGCGCTCTTCGCCACGGCACCGAGCTCGTCAGTCGTGACCTTGCCGTCGCCGTTGGCATCGAAGGCCTGCTTTATCTCGCCGGCAAAGGTGCCTGCGGCCACGACGGTCTTGTCGATGCGCGCGCCCAAGCCGCCGAGGACCTCCTGGGCGTTGAGCTTGCCGTTTCCGTCGGCGTCAAGCGTGTCTTTGGCCTGCTTGACGGTCTCTGCGGTGTTCTGCGCGGCCTCCTTTACGTTGTCTGCGGCGTTCTTCGCGGTCTCAACCACGCTTTCCGTTGCGGCCTTCGCAACGTCTGCAGCCGTCTCTGTGAGCTCCTCTGCCATGCCCTTCGCCGTGTCCACGGCCTTCTCAACGGTCTTGTTGACGTCCATGATTTCCTCCTTCTGATG
>CAKUKJ010000477.1 GCA_934662525.1 uncultured Coriobacteriales bacterium
GTCTTACTCGGCAGCCTGGACGTCGCCGCCGGCGAAGTCGGAGATCATGCCGCGACGCATGCGCTCGGCGGCCATCATCTCCACGGCGTCGACGTACTCGCGGCCCAGCTCAGGATAGTCGCCGCGGTAGGCGAGCACGCGGGCGTCGGCCGGGCACACGGTGACGCACTGACCGCAGCGCACGCAGGCGTTGTTGTGCAGGCAGAAGTTGTCGTCGTCGAAGGAGATGGCCTCCATGGGGCAGCGGGCGATGCAGGCGCCGCAGGAGATGCACTTCTCCTTGTCGTACTTGAGCAGGTAGGCGCTCACGTTGACGTTTGCGTGGGCCTGGCCGCCCATGGCTTTGTAGCCCGAGAGGTTGCCGCAGCAGTCGCCGTGGCACATGCACATGATGTCGACGTCCTTCATCGAGAGGGACTCGGGCACCATGCCGGCGTCCATGCACTTCTCCACCATGGCGATGGCCTCTTCCTGGCTGATGAGGCGGCCGATGCCGACCTCGTCGAAGTAGGTGGCCAGCTCGCCGAACGACAGGCAGGTCTCGAAGGGGTGGTCGCCGTCGCCGTGGCACATGGGCACGTCGAGCGACTTCCACATCAGGCGGCACTGGCAGGGGGAGACGGTGATCTGCTCATTGGACTCGATGATAGCCTTCCAGTCCATGTTGGGGGCGAGCTCGTCCTCCTCCACGACGTCGGCGCTCACGGGGTAGGTGTGGAACAGCGGCACGAGGGCCTCGAAGGACTCGCCGGGCTCGGCGCCGCTGATGCCCAGGGCGTCGAACGCGCCGGCTGCGGCGTAGGCCTCGGGGGCATCCTCAACGCCGTCGGGGTCGCCGCCGTTCTCGAAGTAGGCGCGCAGCTCGTTGAACTCCCAGAAGCCGTTGATGTAGGGGAGCAGGTGGTACACGTCGTGGCCGGAGCGGTGGGCGCGCATGATCATGCCGCGCATCGCAAGGTCGTCGAGAATCTCCTTGCATTCCTCGACCGGGCGGCCGGAGAGGTAGTGGTACTCAAGCGCGTCGAACTGCTTGTTGATGGGCATCTCGATCTCGTGGGCGGCGTCTTCCTCGCTCCAGAGGCTCATGATCATCTGGTAGGAGGTCTCCACGGGCGTGGAGCCGATGCCCTGGCCGATGCGGTTGATGTGGTTGCGCAGCTTGACGTAGACGGCGGGGATGACGGTGCCGTCGGGCAGAACCGCGTCCTCGATCTGGTCGAGGGGCAGCACGTCGTCAACCATGGCGACGAGGTTGCTCATGGGCTCGTCGGCCAGCTCGGGCAGAACGTTCTGATAGGCGCTCTCGCGGGTGGTGTGCGGGGCGACGACGTTCTCGCCCCAGTAGGTGCTGGGGTCGTCGAGCTCAAACTGCATGGCGGGGTCGGCGGCAGCCTCGTCGGCCTTGGCCACGACGGGCGTGCCTACCTGGATGCCGGCGGCGGCCATGGCGCCCATGGCGGCCATACCGCCCACAAAAGTTCTGCGAGTGACGTCGGAAGTGCTCATATTCGTGTTCCTCTCCTCAAATCCCTTTTGCCGTACCCGGCGCTTCTCCCAAAGCGTCATGCGGGTGCGGCCTTCGCGATGCATACTAGGCCGGGCAATCGGGCTTGCCCATAACCAGCCCACAATTCTTTTGGACACACGGCCCCGGGTGTAGAAAAAGTTGGACGGATGGGAGCGGTCTGACTAAAATTGTTACGGTTTGCCGAAGGCGTATCTTTGCCAGGGGGGCATGATGCCGTCTGCCGGCGACCTGTTGGGAGCCTGTTGGGGGACGGGAGCAGGGGGAGCGAATGAACCGCAAGGAGCTTGTGCGCCGACATCTGGCCGAGACGCTCATGGAGATGTGCGACGAGGGCGCGCTTCTGGGCGCGCTCACGGTGAGCGACGTAGTGGCGCGGGCCGGCATCGCCCGGCAGACGTTCTACAACCATTTCGACGACCTGGACGACCTCATCTTCTTCACGGCGAGCCTGCCCATGGTGCTTGAGAACAACCCCTTCACCGACTACGAGGCCACCTGCCGCCTGTACGAGCGCTCCGCCCGCCACAAGAGCTTCTTCATCCAGCTGCCCAACCAGCAGGGGGAGAAGACGTTCCGCGTGCTTGCCAACGCGTGGCTGCGGCGCACATACCGCGAGAAGTTCGTGAAGCCCACGCTGCCCGCCGACGAGCGCGCCTACCGCGAGGCCTGCATCGACGTGTACTGCTTCGGGTGCAACGAGGCGTTCCTTGCCTGGTG
>CAKUKJ010000478.1 GCA_934662525.1 uncultured Coriobacteriales bacterium
AGCTGGTCTTCGTAGCGCCGCCGGCTGTCGCGGTACTCCGTCGCGACCAGCAGCCCCATGAAGATGACCGCCGGCGGCGGCCATTAGGGCTCCTGGCGACAAATTTTTGCCACGTGGGCATTTTGTCCTTGAAGTTTTCGGATGTTTGAATAACCTATAGCATCAAAGCAACGGCATACCGCCGTGGCCTGAGTCCCTTGGGAGGGGATTTCTCATATGAAGATGAACCGTCGTTCCTTTGTTCAGGGTGCCGCTATGCTCGGTGCCGCCCTTGCCGTCGCTCCTTGCGTCGGCTCTGCGTTCGCCGACGAGAAGAAGGAAGAGGAGGCCGCCGCCCCTGCCGAGGGCGCCCTGCAGATTTTCGCCGCCAACTCTCTGGAGAAGGCCCTGCCCGAGGTTCAGAAGCTCTACACCGAGCAGACCGGCGTCGAGTTCGCCGACACCCAGTTCAAGGCTTCCGGCGACCTGGTCGAGCAGATCAAGGGCGGCGCCGTCGTTGACCTGCTGATCACTGCCTCCAAGGGCACGATGGACACCGCCGAAGAGGGCAAGCTCATCGACTCCGACACCCGCATCACGATGTTCAACAACGACCTGGTCATCGTTGCCGCCGAGGGCTCCGACGTCCAGATCGACGCCGTCGAGGCCGTTGCCGGCGACGACATCGCCTCCATCGCCATCGGCGACCCCAAGACCGTCCCCGCCGGCAAGTACACCTGCCAGGCGCTCTACAACGCAGGCCTCTACAGTGCCGAGGAGGGCGTCGACGGCGAGTTTGACGCCTCCATCGCCGACAAGGTGAACCTGGCCGACAAGGTGGGCACCTGCGCCTCCTACGTCTCCACGGGCGACTGCACCATCGGCTTCGTCTACAGCTCCGACGTCTATCGCTACGACGGCATCGAGGCCATCTACACCGTTCCCGCTGACATGCACAAGGACATCGTGTATCCCGGCGCCGTCTGCACCGACGCCCCCAACGCCGAGGCTGCCCAGGCCTTCCTGGACTTCTGCATGACCGACCCCGACGCTCTGGACATCTGGAGCGAGTACGGCTTCGAGGTCGCCGCGACCGAGGATGCCGACGCCTCTGCCGATACCGCCGCTGCCGGCGAGTACAAGGACGGCGAGTACACCGCCAGCTCCAAGGGCATCGGCGGCGACGTGCCCGTCACGGTGACCATCAAGGACGGCAAGATCGCCACCGTCGAGGTCGGCGACAACTCCGAGACCCAGGGCATCGGCTCCAAGGCCATCGAGCAGCTCCCCGACGAGATCGTGGCCGCCAACGGCACCGAGGGCGTCGACGCCGTCTCCGGAGCCTCCGTCACCTCCAAGGCCATCTTCACCGCCGTCGAGGACGCTCTCGCTCAGGCGAAGTAGTTTTTGCCTCAAGGGCTTAGATGAAACCCGTGCGCCGACGCCCTGCCTGATCGGGACGTCGGCGCACTTCTTTTGTAGTGGCATATTCTTGGGAGGAACGCATGCCAACACCTTATCCGGGCGTGGGCGCGTCTGCGAGGTCGGCCGCATCGACCGCGATCGCCGTCGCTTTCACGCTCGTCTTCGCCTTCTGCATCGCGCTGGCGGCCCTCTCTGCGACCCCGACCGACGCTTTTGCAGACTCCGAGGGCACGGTCGGGTCGGGCCAGCAGCTCACCGAGGGCTCCGCCGTCAACGACGAGTACGGTCTTGGCATCAACGACTTCGAGCGCCGCAACAAGGGCCGCGAGGACAAGGGCGGGGCCGGGTATGTCTATCAGGTCAACGACACCGAGGCCTTCATCGTGCTCATCGTGGGCGACCAGACGCTCGTCATGGTGCCTCAGGACGTTGCCGACGCCGTGGGCTTCAAGACCGACGACCAAGGCTACGTCGACGCCTTTATGGCCATGGTCGCCGACCTGGACAAGGCGGCCTCAAAGGGTGGCACGCTTGTGGGCGACGTCGACGGCGACGTCACGGTCGTCGTGGGCCAAAACGAGGTGCAGTTCGGCGACGTCACGGTCACGCGCGACGTCTCCATCGGCGAGGGCGACAAGGCGCGCCTGTATGTCACGCTCAACCGCACCGACGGACAGGCCAACAACACCGACGCTGTTCTGTGCGACTACGGGCATCTTGTGGAGAACCATGCCGTTGCCACCGAGAAGATCCCGACCTGGTGGGAGAGCCTCGGCAGCTTCCTGTCTACCATCGACTACCGCCCCCTGTGGGTCTCGCTCAAGACGAGCGCGGTGGCCC
>CAKUKJ010000479.1 GCA_934662525.1 uncultured Coriobacteriales bacterium
GGGTGCTCATGGGCGCTCTCACCGCCGCCCCCAAGCTCTTCTGGTATGAGCTGTTCTTCAGGCTCTATCGCGCACACGGTCGCTCGAAGCTGCTCGTCTGCCTGGGTGGGGCCTTCTTCGTCGCTGCAGCGATGATGCCGCTCTCCTCGCTCTTGACGCACGCCCTGGGCACAGCGCCCTCCGTCGCGCTGACCGCCACCTTGTGTTGGGCATGCCTTGAACTCGGCAAGCGAGGCAGCCCCATGGCCCAGCCTCAGCCGGTGCTCTCGCCCACCTACACCTCGTCCATCTACATGAAAATCGTCACGGCCAGCTTCGGCATCTCTTGGGCGTTCTCCTACACGGTGGCCGTGGGAAATGGGTTCGGCACCACCGCAAGCGCCGCGAGCACGGGCGTAATGCTTGCAGGGGTTCTGCTGTGCTCCTTGCTCATACTGCTTTTCTCACGCAGCAAGTTTGCCGACACGTTGCGCTTCAACGAGATGCTGCGCTGGGTCATCGTCGTCGTCGCCTCGATATGGGCAATCATGCCCCTCGCCTCTGATGCAGCCCCGGCCCTTGCATGCTTCCTCTGCTCGATGGCGTATATCTTCCAGAGCATGCTGATGATTCTTCTCATCGTAGAGATTTGCGACGACTACCGGGTCTCCGTCGCCAGTGTCACCGTCGCGCACTATGGGCGCTTTGTCATCTTTGCAAGCCTCGCTTCATTTGCGTATTGGCTCCTCTCGCAAACGTGCACACCCAAGATTGCGCTTGAGGCGGTGACCGCCATCTGCGTGGTTGCCACCGTGGCGTGCGTGCCCATCCTGCCAAGCCGCAAAAGCCGTGCCATGGTGCTGGCGATGGACGGCCTGCCGGAGGAAAAAAGTCGCTCTGAGCTTCTCCGTGAATCGATGGCAACGCTCGCCCACACGCGCGGCCTCACGGCCCGCGAGGTTGAAATCATGGCAATGCTCGTGGAAGGCGCAAGCCGAGCTGGCATCGCCGAGGCGCTGCATGTGAGCACCTGGACGGTGAAGAACCATGTCGCCAGCATTTACGCAAAGACGGGCGTGCACTCCGCCCAAGAGCTCATCTCCCTGCTCGAAAACGGCCACAAGGCAGGTTAATGCCCATCTACCTGTCCATATCCGCACAATAGTCCTCATGGGCTATCTAGAGTGCCAAGGTCAAATAGCCCTTGGCACCCATAGGCGTCCCCGTTGCGGGTGCATACACTCTTTCTCGGCGCAGGGCACATGAGACCACCCCCTGCCATGCTGCCTGCGCGCCAACCATAGGAAAAGGGAGAGAGGAATGCATCATGGATATGACCCGCAGGAACTTCCTGGCCGGCGCCGCAGCCGCAAGCACGCTCGCCGTTGCGGCCGAGAACCTCGTAGTGGAGACCGGCACGGCCCAGGCCGCCGAGCCGGTCGCAGGCTTTGCGGAGTATGCCGACAGCGTCTCCGCCCGCGGCGGCTCGGTGATGTCAATCGAGGAGCTCAACGCATATAGGCGCAAGATCCTCGAGGAAACGACCGAGTACACGGACCCCGAGACCGGCGAAGTCGTGTCTGAGGTTTACGCAAAGCTGCGCGCGCTCGTGGCCACGTACTCCTTCGGCCTGGGCGAAGTGGAGAGCGCCCGCTCCTTCGACTTCTTCAAGTACAAGTTCACCGAAGAGGAGGCACAGGCCTGGATCGACATGCCCATGGGCGTCATGTTCACGGCGCAGGACTGGGCACAGGACTCCGGCCGCGACGAGGCCGAGTGCCTCGAGATGTGCGACCGCCTCGCCGAGCGCGGCATGCTGTGGCGCGCCATCCGCGGCGGCATGCACTACTTCCACCAGATTCCCGTCATGCACGGCATGGCCGAGTACAGCCAGAACGAGTACGACGACCCTGATTTTTGGATGAACTACACCCCGCTCAAGGGTCAGGACTTCAAGGCCGCCCTCATGACGTCGGGCACCCCATTCTACCGCCCGATGCCGCCCGATGCCTCCGTGCTCAAAGAAGGCGACGCGCTGCTGCCGCTCGACGACTGGCGCGCCGTCATCGAGCGCAACGACATCATCGCCATGTGCCCCTGCCAGTGCCGTCGCGGCCGCATTCTCCTGGGCGTCTATGGCGACCTGCCCAACCCGCCTGCAAGCTGCGACCCCGCGGCCGCGGATTATGAGACCCCCGACGGGCACCCCTATGAGACCTGCACCGCCTTCGGCGAGGAGGCCGAGTACTACATCTCCCTGGGCAT
>CAKUKJ010000480.1 GCA_934662525.1 uncultured Coriobacteriales bacterium
CTCGCCGACGACATGGGCCTGGGCAAGACGCTGCAGATGATCTCCTTCCTGCTGTCACGCCACGAGCAGGGATCCGACCTGCCCAACCTCGTCGTGTGCCCGGCGTCGCTCGTGTACAACTGGATGAGCGAGCTTTCCCGCTTCGCCCCCCAGCTGCGCTGCTGCGCGGTGGTGGGCCCGCAGAACCAGCGCCGCCAGGTCATCGGCTGCAGCAGGGGCTACGACGTGCTCGTGACGTCTTACGAGCTGCTCAAGCGCGACATCGACGCCTACGCCTCCCAGCAGTTCTCCGTTCAGGTGCTCGACGAGGCGCAGTACATCAAGAACGCCTCCACCCAGGCGGCGCGCTGCGCGAAGCTCGTGGACGCCCAAGTGCGCTTCGCCCTCACCGGCACGCCCATCGAGAACCGCCTCACCGAGCTGTGGAGCATCTTCGACTATCTGATGCCCGGCCTCCTCGGCAGCATGGAGGACTTCCACGAGCGCTTCGAGGAGTCCATCAACATGGGCGACGGCGACGCCGCGCACCGGCTGCAGTGCATGGTGGGGCCCTTCATCCTGCGCCGCCTCAAGGGCGACGTCCTCAAGGACCTGCCGGAGAAGACCGAGTCGGTCATCTACACGGGCATGGACGAGGAGCAGCGCAAGCTCTACGACGCCGTGGCCGCCAACCTCGTGAAGACGCTGCGCCACCAAATGCCCTCCGACTTCGCCACCCAGCGCTTCGCCATCCTCGCCGAGCTCACGAAGCTTCGTCAGATCTGCTGCGACCCGTCCATCCTCTACGAGAACTACGAGGGTGTCTCCGGCAAGCTCGAGGCGGCGCTCGACCTCATCCGCACCGCAGTCGAGGGCGGGCACAAGGTGCTGCTGTTCTCGCAGTTCACGAGCATGCTCTCCGTCATTGGCAGGCGCCTGGAGGAGGAGGGCCTCGCCTACCACGAGCTCGTGGGCTCCACGCCCAAGGAGCAGAGGGCGCGCCTGGTGAACTCGTTCCAGACCGACGACGTGCCCGTCTTCCTCATCTCGCTCAAGGCGGGCGGCGTGGGCCTCAACCTCACGGCGGCCGACGTCGTCATCCACTACGACCCGTGGTGGAACCTCGCCGCGCAGAACCAGGCCACCGACCGTGCGCACCGCATCGGCCAGAAGCGCAACGTCTCCGTCATGCGCCTCATCGCGCAAGGCACCATCGAGGAGAAGATCGTGGCCCTGCAGGAGTCCAAGCGCGAGCTGGCCGAGTCCGTCCTGGGCGGCCAGGCCACGGCCAGCACTTCCCTTTCCAAGGAAGACATCCTGGCCCTCCTTGACTAGATCGGAGGCGCTGCAGCCGCGAACTCCTGCGGGACTCGTCGCAAAGACCGCTCCGTGCACAGAGGTTCGAGTACGTCCAGTACACTTCACCTCTGTGCGCCTTGCTGTAGCGCCTCCTCACAACCGCCTGCCAACACTAAAAAAGGCCTCTCGGCTCAACACCGGGAGGCCTTCTCTAAAGCAAGACTTTGAAGCAACCGCTTACAGCACGGCCGCCTTGACGCCGAAGTAGGCAAGAACGACAAAGCCCAAGACGATGCGGTACCAACCGAACGGCTTGAAGTCGTGCTTGCGCACGAAGCCCGTGAGCCATTTGATGGCCGCAAGCGACACCACGAACGCCACAACGAGGCCCGTGGCCATGATGGCCCAGTCGAGGCCGCCCATGGCGTTGCCCGCGATGACGAACTTCACGATCTTGAGCAGGCTCGCGCCGAACATGACGGGGATGGCCAGGAAGAACGTGAAGCGCGTGGCCACCGCGCGCGTCGTGCCCAGAAGCAGGCCGCCGATGATCGTGGAGCCCGAGCGCGAGGTGCCCGGCACGAGCGACAGCACCTGGAAGCAGCCGATGCCCAATGCCGTCTTCCAGCTCATGTCGTCCACGCTCGTGATGCGCCCGAAGTCCGAGTCATCCTGGCCCGCGACGGCAGCAGGGGCGGCAAAGTGCGCCCCTCCCCTGTCCATCGCGACTGCGGCAGCCTCGGCGCGCTTGCGCGCGCGCCAGTTCTCGATGAGGATGAACGCCACGCCGTACAGGATGAGCATCGCCGCAACGACATAGCCGTTGTAGAGGTGTTCCTCCATGAAGTCGTTGAGCGGAAGCCCGATGGCGGCGGCAGGGATGCACCCCAGGACGACCTTGCCCCACAGCCGCCACGTGGCCGCCCGGCCTTCCGCGCCCTTGCTCGGCGAGAACGGGTTGAGGT
>CAKUKJ010000481.1 GCA_934662525.1 uncultured Coriobacteriales bacterium
AACAAGCGCGTCTCCGGCATCGACGAGGCCGGCCTCGTGCCCGTCTACACCTTCGAGGACCTCTCGAAGATCGAGGTGGCGTAGGCGATAGGCATGCCCCCGGCCCGCCCAAACGCGCCAGGGCGGGCCGGGGCCTATCCAGCTCTTACCTCAAAGGCCCTTGGAACAAATCTCGGTGCGAGCCCATGCGCACAAAACGTATGACAGGTTCACGACGGCGCGGGATATAGATGACGAGCACGTCAACCGCCCCGTCGGACAGATGGAACTCCCAATAGCCGTTATAGTTGCCGCCTGGATTGAGAAGCTCATGGGCCCCGTACGCATCAGGAAGCTCGCCATTTTGGACGAATTCGTCGATAACCTCCGCAAGCTCCCTGGCAACCTGGGGATATTCCCGCCGAATTCGTCGATAGTCGCTTTTGAAACGCGGGTCGAGAACGACGTGGTACGTCATTCGTCCTCCAGCCAAGCGACGGCTTCCGCACCGCTGGAAAACGAGACGCCGTCATCCGGCAAAAGCCCGAGCATTTTCGCCTCAGCCTCGACAAGCGCCCGGCGCGTCTCCTCGGTCATGACAGGGGCCGTTGCCTTGATTTCAAAGGGGATGCGCTGCTGGGCGACCACCTGACGCGCCGCAAGGGTAAAAAAAGAACTGACGCTCAGACCCATGGACTTGAGCGTCTCGGTGAGATCGCGCTTGAGCGATTCCTCCATACGGATGGTTGTACTTGTCATGGCGGCCTCCACAATTACGCATTGTTAAACCATATGCATATCGTTTTGCCATACATAGTACACGCATCCATATGCACATTCAACTTTAGGAAGACGGCCGCTACACATGCAATCTATCCGAGCAGGCGTGCGGCCTCGTCGAGGTCGATGTCGCGGGAGAGGTGCTCGGGCGTCCAAAGAATGTGGACGTCGGGCGCGATGCCCCGCCCGAGCGTAATCGGACAATCGCGAGAGGACACCCCCACTCAGAATAATGACCCAGCCTCGGACGCCCCAGGTCTCCTCCAGCATCAAAAGCAAAGCCATGGGCTTTGCAGCCAGCCGACGCAAAGCGGACTACGCGCAAGGTACAATCGAACAGCATGGAACCTACGGATGAGAGGGGGATGGATGACCGAAAAGTCCGAGAGGCGCAACAAATCAAAACTCAGCATCGGGCAGCAGATAACCCATCTGAAGGAGAAGGGCGTCAAGTTCGAAAGATACAGCGAAGAGGACGCCGGGGCATACCTCTCACGGGAATGTGACTTCTATGAGCTCACGTCTTACAGGAAGCTGTTCGCCAAGCGCCAGGGCGGCGAGCGCGACGGTGAGTACGTCAACCTCGACTTCGCACAGCTGGTCACGCTCGCCGAGCTTGACGAGATGTTGCGCGAATCCCTGTTCGCCATGACGAGGCACATCGAGCACTGCAACAAGGTCGCATTAAAGCGTCACGTCGCCGAGCAAGAGGGCGAGGACGGCTACGCCATCGTCACCGACTACCTCGCCTCCCTCTCCCCGAAAAGCAAGACCTACCGCGAAACTGAACTCGAAAGGAACGGCAGGAACAAGTACACCGAGGCGGCCTACGAGAAGTACAAGCAGGATATGCCCTCGTGGGTATTCCTCGAGCTGGTACCGTTCGGCACGCTCATCGACTTCATCCGCTACTGTGGGGAGCGGTGGGGCAATAAGGCGCTCGAGCAATCCCACTACGACCTGAAGAAGGTCAAATCCGTGAGAAACTGCTCCGCGCACGGCTCATGCATCATCAACACCTTCGCCGAGGGCGAAAACTCCCGGTGCACCACATCCAGGGGTACCCTCGAGGCGGTGTCGAGGCTGGGGCTGTCGAAGCCAACGAGGCAGAAGTGGCTACGCAACGCCGCCACACAGGAGATTGCCATCACGCTCGTGAGATACGCGCAAGACGTCCCCAGCTGCCCGGCAAGGGAGAGGGACACAAGGAGACTTTCGGAATTTTTCGACGAGGCCGATGCCGCCGGTGACCTCCTACCGAGAACCGGCCCAGACGCGACTGCGACGGCGGCGATAAACTTCTTGAAGTCCTTGACAATCAGCCTGGGATTGATAGACTGATAGTCGGATCGCAAAACCTTCGGGTTTTAGGGGTGGAATGGTGAAAGCCAAACTGCCCTATTTTTTTAATATGAGAGAGCCATTGTCAATAGACATGCTGAAATCGGGCCGGGTGAAATTCAAAACCGACCCGATTTCCTTT
>CAKUKJ010000482.1 GCA_934662525.1 uncultured Coriobacteriales bacterium
AGCGAGGTCTGCCCGGAGGGCATCCACCTCACCGACAACGGGATCATCCCGCTCAAGGAGCGGGTGGTGGACCGCAAGTACGACCCGCTCACCTGGCTCGGCTCGAAGATCCGGAGGCGCCCGCGCGACACGACGGCCGCTCAGGCCGGGTGCTCCTTTGAGCTGTGTGGCGGGTCGGAATCCTCGCTCTTTTCGGCCTCCCTAAGCCAGCGCTCGCCCTCGATCTTGACGGCGCGGCCGTTCTTCACGGTCACGAGCACGCCGCACTCGTACTTGCCGCAGCCACGGCAGGCGGTGCGGATGACCTTCTCCTCCTCGGCAGCCTCCTGCGCGTCGGGAGCCGCCTCAGCCAGGCCGGCCGCAGGCAGCGCGGCCGACAGTGCGGCGGCGCCTGCGGTGAGGGCGGCCATCTTGGCGAAGGTGCGGCGGTTCATGTTCAGAGCCTTCATCCAATCCTCCTTCTTGTTCGTACGCTTTGCTGGTACGCTTGCCGCCAGGCAGGCGGGGCGCGTCTCACGGGGCACCCGTCGAGCGCCCGGCAGGCGCACCTCGCCGCCCGACGTCCCCAAAGGTAGGCCGGAGGGGCAAAACGCGAATCCCGCCGAGGTGTGGATTGGGGCGCAAGGCATCCTACGCAAAGGTGTATTGGTGGGTGAGTCTCGTAAAATGATGCCATTTACCAGGTATTTCTTTTTCGATTGATTTGCTTTGCGCCTGCGTTACAATCTCATGCATCATCTGACATGCGCACGGGGGAGAAACAGGCGCCTGCCGGGCGGCGCAAAGGTCGAGTCCGGCCCAACGGGGAGGGTTTGCATGGTCCACAACCACATGAAGATACGCGAGATCCTGCGCCAGCCCGGTTTTGTGCTCGGCTTCGTGGGCCTCACCCTGTGCCTGTGCGTGCGCGACGTCCACCAGTTCGTGCTCTTCGACACCGTGCGCGGATCGGTCCCCGCCCAGTACCTCCTCGCCGCAAGCCGCGCGCTGCCGCTCGCCGCCCTGGCGGCGTGCGCCTCTATGCATAAGGGCCCCTCCAAGCCGTCCGAGCCAGGCCTTGCGGGAATCGGGCAGGCATGCGCCATCGCCGGCGCCTGGCTTGAGACGGTTGGCCTGTGCATCCAAGTTGCCTTCGTGCAGGGCAGCGCGGATTTGTGGGGGCTCGTCTCGCTGGGGTTGGGCCAGAGCCTTCTTGTATGCGGGTGGGCCTGTTGGCTCATAGGGCTGCGCCAGCGCGGGCTGTTCGTGGCGCTCATCGCAAGCTTTGCCTGCGCGGGCTGCGTTGAGGCGCTCATGGCGCTCATGGACGCAAACCTCATGGGATATGCCCTGCTCACCCTGCCCGCGTGCTCGCTCGGCGCCTACGTGGGATCCCTGCGGTCGCAGCGCCTGGCCGATGGGCAGGACGCCGACGCCGCCGATGCCGCCGCGCATGCGGGCGGCGACGGCGGCACGGCGGAACAAGCACAAGCATGCGCGGACTCGCCGAAAACCACGCGGAGGGCCGCCGGCACAGATGACAAGGGGGTGCCCAGTCTGCACCGCAACGTGCTCACGATGCTCACCTTCTTCGCCTACAGCTTCATTGCCCGACAGCTCACCGACACCTGGATGGGGCGCCTCGCCGACGAGCCCCTGTTCCTGTTCCAGCTCTTCGCCGCGCTGGGGACCCTGCTTGCCGCCGGCCTGGTGTATCTCGCCTTCAGCCTGCGGCGCAGCTACAAGAACCCCGCCATGTACACCGTGTTCGTGACGTTCGTCGTATGCCTGGCCCTCTACTTCAGCCTCACCTTTACCGGGCACCTGGGGGCCCTGTGCCTCGTGCCCCTCTTCATGCTGCGCAAGATGCTGCTCTTCCTGCCCCTCTACTTTGCGCGCGGCTTCGGAAAAGGCACGCAGGCCCTGCGGATGTTCTGCCTCGCCATGCTCTTCGTGGAGCTGGGCAACCTGTTCCAGACGGCGTTTTTCAAAGCTGTGGCGGCAGTGCCCGGTGGGCTTGAGGTCGCCGGTTCGCTCAGCATGCTCGCCTGCATGGTGTATGTCGTGCTCGTGGAGTGGTCTCAGTTCTTCAAGATAGAGAAGGTGGACGTGCTTGCCGACGAGCGCGCGACCGCGACCGACCCCCTGGCCGACGCCGTGGCGCGCATGAGCGAGGGGTGCGGCCTGTCGGCCCGCGAGACAGAGGTGCTCGCCTGCCTGGCGTCGGGGCGCAACGCCGAATATGTGGCGC
>CAKUKJ010000483.1 GCA_934662525.1 uncultured Coriobacteriales bacterium
CCTCCGCCAGCACCCAGCCCTCGAACAGCCTCAGGTCCTCAGGGGTCGTGATCTTGATGTTGGCGGTTGAGCCCTTGGAGAACCACACGCGCTCCCCCATCGCGAACATCAGGCTCGTGGTGTGGGGCTCCACCTTGCCGAGGAGGCCCCTGCGCTCGGCCTCCTCGTAGAGCCACCTGGCGTAGCCGTAGCGAAGCGCCTGCGGGGAGTTCAGGCACATGACGCGGTCGCGGTCCACGAACTCGCTCGTGCCCTCCCCGTCGCCCGAGGTGGCCGCCAGGTACACCTGGCTGTGCGCGGGGCTGGCGTTGCCGTGCAGGGCGCACACCCGTATCGCGTCGGATATCACCTCGTCGGAGACGAACGGGCTCGCGCCGTAGTGAACCAGGACCCGGTCGTCGTCGGAGAGCTCGCCCTCGAGGTTCTCGAGGCCCATTTATCGCAAAGCAAGTCTCTCGATCTCGCTCATCTGGCACATTGTCGCCCGCACGCCATCACCGATGTCATAGCGCGCAGTCCAACCGAGACACCTAGCCTTCGCGCCGCTCATAAGTGCAAGCGTCGCTTTGGAATACCCAGCCGCCTCCTGCGCGTCGGGCAGGTCGAACACCACCTTGACACCACCAGCCTCGGCCACAAGCGCAGCGAGGTCTTTGAGCGCGATGTCAGATTCCTCGTCGGCCAGGTTGTAGGCCTCCCCGTCGGCGCCGAGCAGCAGCACGTGCAGCAGGCCCGACACGGCGTCCGTAACGTGAAGGTACGAGAAGCGCTGCGTTCCCTCGCTTTTCAGCACCACGTCCTCGCCGGCCAGCGAGCGGCGGATGAACTGCGACAGCGCCTTGGAGTCGTCGGGCAGAAGCGTCGGCCCGTAGACGCGCGCGATGCGGGCGACCACGGCCTCCGCACCCCTCTGCGAGCGGTAGGCCTGGCACATGGCCTCACCCAGCCGCTTCGACTCGTTGTAGCAGGCACGCAGCGTGTTGCAGTCGATGTCGCCGCAATAGTCTTCCGTGAAGCGCTCCACGTCGCCCCTGTTCTGGCCGTAGACCTCTACCGACGAGGCGAACAGCATCCTAGCCCCGCAGCCGACCGAGTACTCCAGCAGGTTCTGCAGGCCGTCGACGTTGGCACGGATGGTGCCTATGGGGTCGGCCGCGTACTGGCGCGGGTGCGTGGGGCTGGCCAGGTGCAGCACATAGTCGGCCGGAGCTGCGGGGCGGTAACCAGGCGCAGTGACCGAGCCCTCCTCGAACGAGAAACGGCCCCGTCCGAAGTACCCCAGCCTCGCACGGGCTTTCTCGGCGCTGCGGCCGAGCGCCACGACGCTGCACCCCAGCCCGGCGGCGTTCTTACGCATGAGCACGTCGACCAGGAACGCCCCGATCATCCCGGTGGCGCCGGAGATCGCGACCGTCTTGCCCGCAAGCGCATCCCACGGCAGGCCGAGGGCGCACACCGCATCGAGCTCGGCGACGTAGCCGGCGCTGTCCAGCCTATTCACTCCGAGCATCCTTCCCTGCAGCCAGCAGCGCCCTGAACATCCTCAGGTCGCTCTGCGTCGTGATCTTGAAGTTGGTCTCGTCGCCGGGCGAGAAGTGGATGGCGCGGCCGCGCAGCGTGAGCAGCTCGGGGGCCGCCGCGGTCTCCACCCCACTCTCCCTTGCCCACTCGTGCAGTGACATGATGTCGTCGAGGCGGAAGACGTGAGGAGTCTGCGTGCGCTCGAGGCTGTCCCGGTCGATGGTCGTGTGCGCCGTGTCGGGAGCGTCAGCGTCGCGCTTGGCGATGACCTCGACGCACGGGATGCACGCCACGGCGTCGCCCTTCGCCTCGGCCACGCCTATGGCGTTGGAGATGATGTCCTGGGAGACGAACGCCCGATTCCCGTCATGGATGACGACGAGGTCATCGCCCGATGCAGTCTCCCTAAGCTTCACCAGCGCGTTGTAAATGGACCGCTGCCCCGTCTCGCCACCGGGCACCACCGCCATGAGCTTCGTTATCCCGAACTCACGCGCGTAGGCAGACAGGATGGGCTCCCACCCTTGCAGGCACGAGACGACGATGCCGTCTATGCCGGGATGGCGTTGGAACGCCTCCATCGTGTAGACGATGACAGGCTTGTCGTTGACATTGATGAACTGCTTGGGAATCTCGTTCGCCATCCGCGACCCGACCCCGCCCGCAGTGAGAATTGCGTATGTTGCCATGCGTTTCTTCAC
>CAKUKJ010000484.1 GCA_934662525.1 uncultured Coriobacteriales bacterium
TCGTTTCCGAGTGTGTCACTCCCGGGATCTCACGGATGTGGCTGATGATCCGATCCAGGCTGGCCAGATCCGCAGTCGAAATATCGACGACCAGATCCCACCGCCCATTGGTGGAATGGATCGCGACTGCCGCCGGAATCCCTTTCAACGCCGACACGACTGCGCGCGTGTCGCCCGCCCTGATCTCGATGGCCGTGACCGCCCGCACGATGTTGGCCTCGGCCTCTGCGGAGAGGCGTAGGGTGAAGCCTCGAATGATGCGCTCCCGCACGAGGCGATCGATCCGGTTCTGCACTGTACCTCTGGATACCCCAAGAATTCGGGCCAGGGTCGCGGCGGGCAGCCAGCCGGCGGCAACGAACGTGGCCGCCACGGCGGCGCGACTCGACGCGTTGCACATCCGCATCCACGGCAACGTCGACGAACTCTTCCGTTCGTTGGGGCTTGACGCCGCCGGCATTGCCTCGTCGGTCAAACACCGGCTTGCTGATGCGGCCGCCGCCGGCAGGTTCGCTGCTCCTTCCGGGATACGAGAGGTTCGCGATGGTGCGCGTCCCTAAGCGACGCCTCGACGCCGAGCTTGTTGAGCAGGGCTTTTTCCCTGACACGCGCCAGGCGGAGCGTGCCGTCATGGCGGGGCTCGTGTCGTCGGGCGGAGAGCGCCTCACCAAGCCGGGGGCTCAGGTCAAGGCAGGCATCGCCCTGCACGTGAAGGGCTCGCGCAAAGAAAGCGCCCAGGGTTTGGGCACCTACGTGAGCCGTGGAGGCCTCAAACTCGAAGGGGCGCTCGCCGCCTTCAACCTCGGTGTGGGCGGCCTCAATTGCATCGACGTGGGCTGCTCGACCGGCGGTTTCACCGATTGCCTGCTCAAGCAGGGGGCGCGCCGTGTCGCTGCCGTGGATGTGGGCTACGGCCAATTTGACTGGGGTTTGCGCGGCGACCCGCGCGTCGCGCTCTTTGAGCGCACCAACATCTGCGACGCCGACCCCCAGGCTCTCGGTGCCCCTTTTGCGCTCGCTGTGGCGGACGTCTCGTTCACTTCGGTTGCCACAATCCTGCCCTCGGTCATGGCCCTTCTTTCTTCGGACGGCCTGTTCTGCACCCTTGTCAAGCCTCAGTTCGAGGCCATGAGCTCCCAGGTGGGCGAGGGTGGCATCGTCCGTGACCCTCAAGTGCACCGTGAGGTTCTTTCGCATGTGATTGCGGGGTTGAGCGAGGCGGGCATGTCGGTGCGCGGGGCATGCGTGTCGCCCATCCATGGCGCCAAGGGCAATATCGAGTATTTTGTTTTGGCCGGCATGCAGCCTTGCGACGCTCTGGTCGATGTCGACGCGCTTGTCGATGAGGCATGGGCGGGGCAGGGCGCGGCTGCCAGTAAGGGAGAGTCAGCACTGTGATGCGCGTCATGCTTGTGCCGAACGAACTGTATGAGGCCTCGGTTGCAGCTTCTGTTGAGCTTGAGGCTTGGCTGGACGATCAAGGCATCGACGTCGTGCACCCACCGCACTTCGGGCTTGAGGCCCAGGCGAGCCTGGAAGACGTCGACCTGGTGGTCTCCCTGGGCGGCGACGGCACGCTTTTGCGCGCGGCCCGGCTCGTCGGGGCAAGCGAGGTGCCCATCCTGGGCCTGTCCTTCGGCCATCTGGGTTTCTTGACGGCAGATGCCAACCTCGACCAGGGCGATATGTTCCAGCTTGTGGGCCAGGCCTTGGCTCAGGAGCTTCATGTGACGCGCCGCGCCGCGCTCTCGGTTGTCCTTGAGGGCTTCGACCGGGACGGGGGGGAGTGCACCCGCACGACGAACGCCGTCAACGAGGCCGTGCTTGCCCGGGGCGCCTCGGGACGTATGGTCGAGTTTGACGTTTGGGCCAACGGGGTCCACATCGACCGGCTGCGCGGCGACGGCTTCGTGGTTTCCACGGCCACCGGGTCCACGGGCTACGCGCTTTCGGCGGGCGGGCCTATCGTCACGCCCGACTTCAAGGGCCTTGTGTGCGTGCCCATAGCGCCCCACACCATCACGGCGCGCGCCTTCGTCACCTCCCCCTCCGACGTCGTCGAGCTTGCGGTGGCGGCCGACCGCTCGATTGACCCCGCCGTCTTCATCGATGGGGAGCTGGCTTTTGAGGGCATCGCCCCCCGCAGGCTCACGGTGAGCCGCGCCGGTTACGACATCGTGCTTCTCAGCGCACGAGACCAGGC
>CAKUKJ010000485.1 GCA_934662525.1 uncultured Coriobacteriales bacterium
CGCTCGCGTCATACCAACCGAGCGTCCGGCCCGTCTGGGCATGACCCAGTCGATGCACAAGGGTGATATACCAGTTCACGGCATCGTATTTGTCCGAAAACAAACGATAGAAGTTTGCCCGGGAAATACTGGTCGAGGTGCAGATCTCCGTTACGTTCAATGCATCCAAGGTGGTCGACTCACTCAAGTAGTCCATGACGGAGATGACACGCAAGCGGCTGGAGACCCCCGAGGTGAACCGCACATCCCCCGTGTCGCCCATACGTCCCCCCTTCCACCTCTCACCAGACCATAGCGCTCGTGCGCTTTCTTGCCGCGACCGATACGATACACGCTTAAACCATCCGTCGGCGCGTCAGTGCACACCCAGACGCGAGACAATTGCCCACACAGTGTTTCACGAGGAGACGCCAGCCTCCTGCATGCCCTCAAAGTAGAAGCTTCGTTGGGGTCGCACCGGATTAGCATGGGAGATACCCTGCGGGGGCAGGAACAAACGGACAAAGGAAAGGACAGCGGCGATGATACCCATGCGAAACGACCTTGAGGTCTATCGGAACCGACCGTTGCCCATCAGCTGGAAGGTACCTGCATTCTGCACGAACGACTGGGTGGCGCTCACGCTGCTGGACCTGTGCGCCCAGATGGGGGTCGCTCAGCCGTTCCAGACAGCCTACGGGGCACCCGACTGCCGCTGGCAGGGTGGCCGGCCCGCCTCGCTGCGTCGCCGGCTCACAGAACGTGAGCTCAAGGCATACTTCGAGGCATACCGCGCGCACGGCATCACCGTGGCGCTCACGCTCTCCCGCCTGGAACTGGAACCGCACGACCTGTCCGACCCCTACGGCAACCTGCTGCTCGACATAGCCGAACGCTATGGGGCCGAAGCCATCGTCGTGGACGACGCCCTAGCCCGCCACATACGTGCCACACACCCCGGTCTCCGCCTTATTGCCTCGTTCAACAAGCCATTGTGCTGGCTCGACCCATATGCCACACCGCAGGCGGAGACGGACTACTATCTGCGCCTGCTCGATATCTACGACGAGGTGGTCGTGCGATGTGAGTACGCCCTGGACGACGCACGTATAGGTTTGCTCCCCATCGATATGCGCGAACGCATCGAAGTGGTCGTCAACCAGATATGCGTCCCCAACTGCCGCGTCGGCCTCAAGCACATGCGCGCGCTACAGGATTGGAGCGGTCGCGAGCCATGCCAGGGATGCCTGCATCTACCGGAGGCACACGAGGCAAGCAGACGTATGCGAGACAACGTGTTCGTGCCCAATCGGCGCATAGACGAGCTGGCCGCCCTGGGCGTGACCAAAATGAAGCTCGGTGGCCGCAACGCCCCCGTCCAATGGTTCCTCGATTGCATGGCGTCCTATATCTTCGAGCCAACCGGGGTCATCTTGACGCTCAAGGATGTCATCGGACACCTCTATGCCCAAGCGCGGCAAAGCCCCACTTTCGCGCAGTATAGTCTGCCATGACACCGAATCCCGTGCTGTATAGACCCGAGGCAATAGAATGCAGTAGTAGAAACGAACCGGGCCGCCCATCCGCGACTTGCGTTCGCAGATGGGCGGCCCGCATTGCATGTCTAGACTATTGGCGAACCGTGCCTATTTCTTCACGCCGTGGATGACATCCATGTCGTAACCGGCCGCAGCGACGTCCTCGTCGGTAATGGGAGTCGTGGGCTCATACTTGCCCGTGGCGGCGGCTATGCCACAGTAGCGGCCAGATGTCATGCAGTGGCCGGCGCTCATGCCGCCCGTATACATCGACCAGTCGGGCAAGCCACAAAGCTGGCCGGCACCGAAGCCGGTTGCCCACAGGTTGGGAATAACGGTGCCGTCCGCCTTGGTGACCTGGTAGTTCGCATTGACCGTCATGCCGGCGCACAGCGCAGAGACACGGATGTGCTTGTGAATGCCGTAATAGGGCGGCGTGTCGATGCGCTTCAGGTACTGGGCCTTCTTTCCGAAGTCGCTGTCAAGGCCCGCGTCGACAAGCTCGTTGTAGCGCTCGACGCTGGCGACAAGGGAGTCGGTCGGAATGCCGAGGGCCTCAGCCAGCTCCTCAAGCGTGTCGCAACGGTGCGTGTCGATGAGATACTCGAGCACGCCCGCACCCGACTCCACGGAACGGTCCATCTCCACGTCGGGCATATAGACCTCGAGCTTCTCAGGGTCGGTGG
>CAKUKJ010000486.1 GCA_934662525.1 uncultured Coriobacteriales bacterium
AGCTGAAAGAGGGGACGTTGGAGGTCACCGAAGTCGGCAGGTACGAGGTATCCTCAACGGCGGTGTAGCCCACTGTGTAAACAGGATGGCCCGCCTCGTCAACGGACTTGCCGGCGCAGCCCATCTCCACGAGCCATGGCAGCGACGAGGGGTCGCCCTCGATGTACTCGGTGGTGTAGCCCATGGGCGTGAAGACGACGTCGGCGGGCTGGCCTGCCTCAGCCGCAGAGTTCGAGGCAGTCGCCACGACAATATCATCTGCGGCCGTGAGGTAGATGAGGAACGAGAACTCCCCGGCTTCCATCGCGCGGTCGGCAGAGCGCGCCTCGTCGCGGGCGGACTTCACGAGCTCGGCAAGCCGGGCAGCTCGCTCCTGCTCCTTGGCGGCAGCGTCGGGCGCGGTGGCCGCGCCTGTCCCGGCCACATCTTCAGAAGCAGCGGGGGCGTCGGCTCCATCGACAGCCGCGGCGTCGGTGCCCGCAGCCTCAGCCGAGGCATCCACCGCATCGAGCGCGACGGCCTCGCCCTCGTCGGCGTAGGCGACCGTCGCAGGCCCTGCCAGGCGCATGACCTCGTCGCTCAAGCCGCAGGTCATGGCAGACAGCACGCCAACAAAGCCCGTGGACTCACCGTCAGCGAGAGACTGGAGGCTTGTTTGGGCATCTCCAAGCTCCATGGAACCGGTCACGGCTGCGGCCGCATCCGCCTGCGCTCCTTCAACCGCAGGCTCCGCCCAGCCCTGCCCCGACTCACCGGAGGCCTCTTCAAGCGCGGCCTCGGCGGCGTCGGCACCGACAGGCACATCGCCGGCGCCATTGGGCTCGCTATCTACGGACGGCCCGTTCGCCTCATCGCCCATGCCGGCATCGCCATCGGGGCTGCCGGCGTTGCCCTGGTCGGCGTCGGCGTCCGCACCCGCCCCGTCGGAGGTACCGACATCGCCAGCGCCACCGTCCGGGTCGGTCCCCGCATCAGCACCGCCCGTGTCGGCAGCATCGTTCGCGTCGCCTGCTCCACCGGCAGATGCGCCACCATCGCCCGATCCGTCGCCGGGCACCTCGGGCGTGGAGGCCGCGCCGTCCGCCGACGCGTCTCCCTTGCCCTGGTCACCACCGTTCTCGCTCGGGTTCTCGGGGCTTTCGACATCGTCGGGCAGCGTCACCTGGGAGGCGTCGAACTGGCGGCCGTGGAGCCACTTCTTGGCAACGACCTGCACCGTGGTCTGCGCGGTGGTCGTGGCCACATAGGTGTTGGTGAAAGTGACGTTGTCGGCGTTCACCTTGTTGCCATCCGCATCGTACACGGACCAAGCCACCTGGTACGCGCCGTCGAACCCCACGGTGACAGTCGCCCTGGGGTAGTAAACGCGCGCGTCATACGTCACGCCGTCCTTGGTGCCGCCGGAAGCCGCCGAGCCGTCGGCCCCCAGCTCGCACAGCTGGAAGTCGTACTCGCCAGGCGCAAGGAAGGTGACCTCGTCGAACGTCACGCTGCCGTCAGCATCGTTGTATTTCACCTGGTAGAGGTTCTCATCCTTCACCGTCGCCGCCGACGAGGGCTCGGAGGAGGATCGCGCCTCACCGAGATACACGAGCTCAACGGCAAACTCGCCCTCGTTGAGCGCGCGGCCCACGAGATGCTTCTTGACCGCGATGGAGCCCGTGACGCTGGAAGGAACCTCCTGGTAGACGTTCACAAACTCAGGCTCGCTCTCCCCACCGTCGTACCTCACCGAAGCGGCCAGGCAATGAGCCTCGGCATCCTCGGCAACCGTCACCACGACATCGCGCACCGCTGTGTCATATGTCATACCGTTAAGCACACCGTCACCGGGATACACCTCGCGCAGCGTGTAGCGATACTCGCCCGCCTTGTCATACGCGATGCTCCCGAAGTCGATGGTGCCGTCGGCCGCGTTTGCGCACAGCAGCTCGCGGGCCGCGCCGTCCGCCGTGAGCTGCGAGCCTTCGGGCATCGGGACGTCGGCCGCCGCAACCTCGGCGTCGGGGTCGCCGTCCAAGACCGCGCCCACCGACGTCAGAACGAAGCTGAACTCGCCCTCGGCCAGTCCCTCTGCGCGGTTGCCCTCAAGCGTCTTATGAGCAGCGATGCGCGCCTCGGTCGGCGTCGGCACGTATGTGTTGACGAACTCGATGGCATCGGCGTCCTCAACCGCCCCGCCCTCGCCCTGGAG
>CAKUKJ010000487.1 GCA_934662525.1 uncultured Coriobacteriales bacterium
GCGGAAATACCGGCCCGCCAGACATAGATGACCCCGCACCAACGACCGAACCACGCGGCATGACCCAAAGAGATGGGTCCAACGTGCCATTCCGCGCTGAAGTCCCAGTATCAATACGGGATGGTCGCAATGTGTCATCCCCGCCCCGGTCAAACCACAAGAATACCAGCATGGGAACAGGGCCAGCGCCCGGCTCACCGCCCCAAATAACGCAAAGGGACGGTTGCAATGCGTCATTCACCCCGCCTTCATCCCTGCCCGCCGTCGCCCCAACGCAAAAGGCCCTCCCGCGCGCATCCACTGGCGCGGGAGGGCCCTGCTCTGTACGTGCGTTGCGAGTCTCAGCGACCTAAGCCGCCAGGAGGTGCTCGCCTCTCTTACGCCTGGGCGTCGAGGAACTTGCAGACGCTCTTGCCGCACTCGCGGCCCAGCGTGATGGCAAAGCCGAGCGAGCAGCCGGGGATGGGCGTGAAGTACTCGTAGCCGAAGCGGCGGCCGCAGTCGTTGCCGGAGACGTACAGGCCGGGGATGGGCTCGTAGTTCTTGTCGATGGCGTTCTGCTCGCCGTCGGTGAGGATACCGCCGCAGGTGACCATGGTCTCGCCGAGCTGCGGGTCGAACTTGACGGCATAGAAGGGGGCCTGCTTGACGGGGAAGAGGACCTGCGGGTCACGGCCGAACTGCTGGTCGCAGCCGTCCTCGCAGTACTGGTTGTACTCCTCGACCTGGGCCAGGAAGGCGTCCTTGGCGGCGCCCTCAAGGCCGAGCTGGTCGGCCAGGCCCTCGAGCGTGTCGTCGGCGATGTACTCGGCTGCGGTCATCGGGCCGCCCTGCATGCCGCCCTCGGTCTGTTCAGGCTCCTCATAGGTGCCGTTGAACTTGGCGTAGGCCTCGTCGAGGGAGTCGCGCAGCGACTGGATGTTCTCCTCGGTGGCGTCGAAGCCGGCGTGCTGGGGCAGCGTGTACTGACGATACTCGGTGAAGTTGTCGTCGCAGATGGCGAACTTGGTCTTGCGGGTCTGGAAGATGTTCTGGAAGCCGCGCTGCTCGGCGACCGGCCAGAACTCGTTGCAGAAGCGCTTGCCGTTCTCGTCAATCCACATGGCCTGGGGCAGCACGTTCATCTTGCCGGGGACGGAGAGGCCCTTCATGTTCATGCCGGGAATGGGCGTGGTCTCCAGGTGAGCGCCGGCCCAGTAGGCCATCTTCACGCCGTCGCCGGCGCGGTCGGCCATGGAGGAGAGCTGCTCGCCCTCGACGCAGGCGTTGGCCATGTCGGGGATGAGGTCGTTCATCATGGCCTGGTTGCCGCCAAAGCCGCCCGTGGCGACGACGACGGCCTTGCAGTTGAACTTGACGTAGCCCTCATCGTTCTTGGCGACAAGACCGGCGACCTTGCCGTCGTCCATGATGACGTAGTAGCCGGCGGTGCCGAACATGACCTGCGCGCCGGCCTTGATGGCAGCCTCGCGGTTATAGGTCTGCAGCTTGGTCTGGTTACAGTCCTCGCTGTAGAAGGAGCAGGTGGAAGCCCAGAACTTGACGCCGTTGACCTCGGCGAGCTGGTGCTCGGTCTTAGGCAGGAAGCTGCCGGTCATGGCGGCGAGGTCGTCCTCGGTGCACTGGTCGAGATACCAGTTGCTGTTCTCGCCCGAGTTCTGGCAGAACTTCATGACCAGCTGGGGGTTTGGCTGGTTGGCGGCGATCTTCATCCAGTTGTTGTAGAACTCGACGGGGTCGATGTGGTCGGCGCCGTAGTTGATGATGGCGTCGCCGTTGATGCAGGCGAACTCGTTGCCCAAAGCCGCCCAGCTGTCCTCGGCCGACTTCTCGATCAAGATGACGCTGTGGCCTTCCTCGGCAATCTCACGGGTGGCCGTGACGCCTGCGTAGCCATGGCCCACGACGACGACGTCGGCGTCGTACTCGGCGACGAAGTCGGTGACCTCCTCGGGAGCGGTCTTCCAGTCGGTGTCGAGGGAAGCCTCGGCGTCGGCGGCAGCCTGCTCGTCGGCAGCGGCCTGGTCGCCGGCAGCTGCGGCCGCAAGGGCGGCGTCCATGGCCTTCTCGGCGGCCTGAGAGGTGACGGTTGCGCCGGAGACCGCTTCGACGTCCGCGCTCTGTGCCTCAACGATGGCAGCCGGGATCTGCTCGATCGCGGGATCGCTGATGCCGGGCGTTTCGTTG
>CAKUKJ010000488.1 GCA_934662525.1 uncultured Coriobacteriales bacterium
GGGAGACAAGGGGCTCGTCTGCTTGTGTGGAAGACCCCGAGGAAACGGCGTGGGACAAGCGGGCAGCGACAGCGATAGGCACGCCGACCTCAATCGCAGGCCTTCTCAAAAAGGCAGGTCGAACTGTTCGCCCTTCAAACATGCCTATCCCCTCCTCAGGCGCGGGGCGGCGGCAACGAGGGCCTGTGTGCAGGGGTCGCACGGGCGCTCAAGCAGATCGCGCGCGGCGCCCTGTTCCGCCACACGACCGTCATGCAGCACGACCGCTTCGTCACAC
The DNA here is from genome assembly GCA_934662525.1 of uncultured Coriobacteriales bacterium. Lineage (GTDB taxonomy): Bacteria > Actinomycetota > Coriobacteriia > Coriobacteriales > UMGS124 > UMGS124. Next base: position 278 of record CAKUKJ010000488.1, read on the forward strand.
AAGGCCGACACCAGGCCAAAGTTGTGTGTCACAAGCAGGATGGCACATCCCAGGCGGTCATGGGCGCATCGCAGCGCATCGATCACCTGAGCCTGAACCCCGGCGTCAAGCGCGCTCGTGGGCTCATCGGCCAGAAGCAGACGAGGGTGCAGCATGAGGGCGCAGGCGATGCCCGCACGTTGTGCCATGCCACCCGAAAGCTCGTGGGGATAAGCGCGCAGGATGCGCTCGGAGACATCCATGCCCAAACTCGCCAGCGTCTCGCAGAAGAGCGCGTCACAATCACGTCGGGTCATCCTCGAATGCGCGCGCACGGCCTCCCACACCTGGGGGCCGATGCGGCGCACGGGGCAGAAGGAAGCCGCGCTGTCTTGGAAGACCATCGCCATCTCGGGGCCGTGCAAAGCCTGCAGCTCGCAAGCTCCCATCGAGGCCAGATCGCACCCGTCGTACAGGACACGCCCGCCCGTGACGCGCATCCCATCGTCCAGCATGCCCATGGCCGCCTTGAGCAGGGTCGTCTTGCCACTGCCCGACTCGCCGACAAGGCCGACGACCCGACCTGGACGCACGGAAAACGAGACGCCGCCCAGCACGGTGGCCTGCCCGCAGGCCACCGAAAGGTCGCAAAACTCGAGAAGGGCGCGATTCTCCAACGACACGGCTCGTCCTATTCCATGGCGAGGTCGGAGGTGATCTCGTAGTAGTCGCACGGATGCGGGGCGACGCCGGAGACGCCGGCACGCGAGACGATGCCCATGGTGAGATGGGAGGCGAAGACGAACGCACCGTCGTCGACAATCGTCTGCTGCATCTGAACGGCAAGCTCAGACCTGCGGTCGGAGTCGAACTCTGCGGCGAGCTCTGCAGCCATGGCGTCGAGCTCGGGATTGGAGTAGCCGCCGAAGTTTTTGGGCGCGTCAGTCAGGCATGTGGCGGCGAAGAAGTACTCGGGGTCGCCCGTGGGGGCCGTGACCAGGGCACTTGCATAGACGTCCCAGGCCGTCGCGTCGGTGCGCACGCTCGTATGGTTGGCCGTGCAGTTGACCTCCACCTCGAAGCCGATCTCGCCCAAGGAGAACTGGGCGCTCTCGGCAAGCAGGGGCAGCTCTTGGCGGCCCGGATAGGTGAGCCACGTGATGTGCAGGCGCGTGCCGTCCTTCTCGCGAACGCCGTCGCCGTCGGAATCCACCCAGCCGGCGTCCTCAAGCAGCTGCTTGGCAGCCTCCGGGTCGTAGGCGGGGGCGCTCACCGCGTCGCCGCCGAAGGCGAAGTTGCTGGGGAACGCGCCTGCGGCAGGAGCGCCGCGACCGCCGAGCAGCACCTGCACGAAGCCCTCCTTGTCGATGCCCATGGCGAGAGCCTGGCGCACGGCATCGTCGGCCATCACGGGCGAGGCGCAGTTGACCTGGGCAAAGAAGACGCGGCTCGTGTCGCAGCTGGCGATGGCGAACGAAGGGTTGTCAAACAGGGGGTAGCTCGCGTAGGGCAGGCCGTAAGAAGCATGGATCTGGCCCGCCTGAAGGGCCATGGTGAGCGTGTCGCCGTCGGTGATGGAACGCACGGAGACGTTCGGCACAGACGGCGCCCCTCCCCAGTAGTCGGGGTTGGCGGCAAGCGAGACCTCCGTGTCGCTCACGGCAGTCGCGGTATACGGGCCCGTGCCGGCGACGTTGCCCTCCGGCGTCACCCCCGCCTGCATGTCGACAATCGCCCCATAGGGGTCGCACAGGTAGTGGATGAGGGCCGGCTTGGGTTTGCTCGTCTTGATGGTGAGCGTCATGCCGTCGGCCTCGATGGAGGAGACCTCCAGATCGGCCGGGGCGCGGTCGTGCACGGCCACGAGGTCGTCGAGGCACTCCTTCACCGCCTGGGCGTCCATGGTGCGACCGCTTGTGAAC
>CAKUKJ010000489.1 GCA_934662525.1 uncultured Coriobacteriales bacterium
CGTTGGAGCTGCACATCCGCCGCGCGGCCGCGAGCGCATCGCACATGGTGCGCCTGCGCCCCGTCACCTGCTGGTACATCAAGGGCCTGCCCGCCGCCGCCCAATGGCGCGGACGTGCCATGGCATGCTCGACCCTCGATGACTACCTGGCCCTGCTCGACGACATGCGCGCGGCGGTGCGTGAGCACGGGATGGAGTAGCGTTGGGGGAGTCGAGGTCGGCCGGTATCGAAGGCGCGCGGAGGCCGACCATGCCGAACGGGTGCTTCGATGATACGTATGATTATGTAACGGATTGTACCGCGCGTCCCCCTTTTGAGCACATCGAGGCGCTCTACCTGCACATTCCCTTCTGTGTCAGCCGCTGTGCATACTGCGGTTTCTACTCGCAGGTCGCACATGCAAATGACAGTCGGATTGCTGAATACGTTACGTTTTTGATTAGGCTCGTGAGCTGCCTTGGTTCGATGGGTCTGCTCTCCCATGTCAAGACGGCTTATATCGGAGGAGGCACACCGACGCTTGCCGGGGCCGGCCTTGCCCGTCTCACGCACGAGGTGGCCTCTTGGTGTCACAAGATCGTCGAGTTCACGACGGAGGCAAACCCCGACTCGCTGACCCCCGCGCTTGCACGGCAGCTGCGCAGGGCGGGCGTCACGCGCGTGAGCCTGGGCGTGCAGTCCCTGTGCGAGGGGGAGCTGCGAGGCCTCGGCCGTGCCCACACGAGCCGGCAGGCCTTGGATGCGGCCGGATATGCGAGGGCGGCCGGTCTCGACCTCTCCTGCGACCTCATGTGCGGCATCCCCGGCCAGACGATGGAAAGCTGGCAAGAGAGCATGGCGGGAATCGTTGCGGCCGGAGCCGACCACGTGAGCTGCTATCCGCTGTCCATCGAGGAGGGTACCCCGTTCGACGACAGGGTGCTTGCGGGCACCATGCAGCTCCCCGACGCCGACCAACAGGCCGACATGATGCTTGAGGCGTCCCGCGTGTTGGGTGAGGCTGGTTTTTCGCGCTACGAGGTCGCCAGCTATGCGCGTCCCGGCCATGCCTGCCGGCACAACATCGCCTACTGGACGGGCGTGCCCTATCTAGGCCTGGGCGCCGCCGCAGCCTCGATGCTCACGCCTGAGCTGGCCTGCGCGGTGGGGGAGTGTCTGCGGCTTGCCGTGGTTGAAGAGGAAGAGGGGCAAGACGGGGCTCCTGGGGCACCTGCGGCCGATGCAGGCGAAAACGCAAAGCTGCCTTCTGCTGAGGCCGCACCCGCCGCTTCCACCGAACCCCGGGGTCCCTCCCTGGCGGACTACCTTGCCCATCGTCCCGTCGCCGCGCGCGTCCGGTTCACCTTCCCGCCCGACTCGGCGCGCCTGGTGCACGATGCGGCATGCGGCTTGCACCTCCCCGTATCCGCCGAGGTGCTCACGTCTCGCGAGGCGGCTGCTGAGGATCTTATGCTTGCCATGCGCATGGTGCGGGGGGCCTCCCGAAGCCTGCTTGCCGAGTGCGTCCGGCGGGGGATTCCCGTCGCCCGGCTCGATGCCGCCATTGACCTCGCCGTGCGCGACGGCCTTGCCGAGCGGGGGCCGAACGGTGGCGTGCGCCCCACGCAGAAAGGCTGGCTTCTCGGTAACGAGCTCTTCGGCATCATGTGGGACACGGCCCGGGACTGACCGGCGAGACGCGTCCCGCGCCCCATCCAGTGCCTCGTTCCCGCATTCAGCTTCCATGACGGTATCTGGGCTTTATATGTATGCGTCTTGAGGCGGGTAGAATAGGCTGAGATTCTACAAGCACGTTTTCTTACCAGCTATTTGAGGAGTTAGGTTCTTTTGGCAACCCCCTCCAGCAAGGATTACTACGACATTCTCGGCGTCTCGAAGGACGCCACGCCCGACGACATCAAGAAGGCCTTTCGCGCAAAGGCCCGCACCATGCACCCCGACGTGTGCAAGGAGCCCGGCGCCGAGGAGCGCTTCAAGGAGATTTCCGAGGCCTACGAGACCTTGTCCGACCCCGACAAGAAGGCGCGCTACGACGCAGTGAGGGCGGGCGGGTTCACCACGCAGAACCCCTATACCGCAGGCCCCGCAGGTGCCGGCGGCTCGTGGGCAGGCGGGTACAACCCCTTCGGCGGCTGGGCCTCGTGGGGCGGGCCTTACACCTCGGGGT
>CAKUKJ010000490.1 GCA_934662525.1 uncultured Coriobacteriales bacterium
GAATACGGCCGAGTACAGCGCGTAGTGGCCGAGGCTCACGTCGGTGATGCCGTAGGCGAAGTTCTGCACGTTGTAGGGAAAGAGGGGCACGAGGCGCGTCACGGCAAGCAGGTAGACGTCGGACTTGTCGGCGCCGTCAAACAGCAGCCAGTTGAGCGCGGGGCTCCTCTCCAGCAGGGGCTTCACGGCGTCTTTGAGGAAGTACCGCCCAACGAGGAACGCGAGCACCGCCCCAGCCGTCACCGCAGCCCAGCAGAGGAGCGTTCCCCACGTGGGCCCAAACAGCGTGCCCGCCACCAGGGCAAACACAAAGCCGGGCATGGCGAGGGCGACGCAGGCGAAAATCGAGGCGAGCAGGTAGACGCCTGCCGCCGCCAGGCAGTTCTCCTCAAGCAGCGCCCGCATGGCGGCCATGGAGTCGGTGCCGAACAGGGCGTCCGACCAACCGAACGCACAGTTGAGCGCGACAAGCACCACGGCGGCGCCCACGAAGCCCCAAAGCCTCGCATTGCGCATGATGCCGCCGCGCCCAGGCGTCTCACCCCTCATGTCGCTCCCCTCCTTCATCGTTGCTCCCACTCCCTAGCGAATGTCCCGATACCGCGCGGCGACCTCCTGGATGTCCGCACCCGCGCGGTACATCCGGCGCAGGGGCACCATCGCGCACCACGTCTTGAGCATCTGCGCCGTCCCCGTGCCAAAGCGCCTGCTAGACGTTGTAATGCGCCCACGTGCCAGGCCGAAGCGCACGCCGCGCCGCCGCAAGTTCAGGCTCAGTTGGAGGTCTTCCATGATAGGCAGCTCGGGAAAGCCGCCCACCTCCTCAAACAGCCTGCGCCGTATGAAGATGCCCTGGTCGCCGTAGGCGATGCCGCGCGCCCACACGCGGGCGTTGCTCATCCACGAGCAAAGCGCGAGGACCGGATGGGCTCGGTCGAAGCGAATGCCGAAGCAGCCAGCGTCGTGCCGCCGCATCACGCGCGCGATCTGGCCCACCGGGTCGGACGGCAGTACGCTGTCGGCATGCAGGAAAAACAGCACGTCACCCGTGGTGGCGCGGGCGCCCTCGTTCATCTGGCGGGCGCGCCCCTTGGGCGAGAGGATGACGCGAAACTCTCGGCCAAGCACATCGGCCGTCTCGTCCGAGCTGCCGCCGTCCACCACCACAAGCTCGCAATCCCTCGCCAACTCACGCAGCTGCGGCATGAGCGAAGGCAGCACCCGCCCCTCGTTGTAGACGGGCACCACAACGGAAACGCTGGGGCTGGAGCTGCCGGCGCCGGCCGAGCGGGCGTGCGCCCCGGACCTATTCGGCAGACACATCGGCACCGACCGCCGCCTTCGCGTCTTTCTTCGCCTGTACCTCGGCGTACACCTGACGAATGACAACGACCAGGATGGCCAGGGCAAACAGGATGAGCAGGCCCGTCATGAGAAGCCTCGCGCCGCCCGTGAGCATGCCGCCTACATAGCTGTACACGATGGTGGCGGGCAGCTGGCCCACGCCCGTGGCCCAGAAGAACGACCAGAACCGCATGCTCGTGAGGCCTGCGAAATAACTCACCCAGTCAAACGACACAAACGGCAGCAGGCGCGCGATGAGCACGCTCTGGGTGCCGTGGCGTCGGAAGAACTCCTCCATCTGGCGGATGCCGTTTTTGCCGGCGAGCCTCTCCACCGCCTCGCGGCCCACCACGCGCGCGATCCAAAAGCACACGGCCGCGCCCGCCATGGCGCTGGCCCACGACAAGATGGCCCCCTGCCACCAGCCGAACAAGTTGGCGTTGGCAATGGTGATGAGGAAGGCCGGCAAGGGGGCGATGACCGACTGGAACACCATAAGCAGGAACGACACCGCAGCGGCGGCCGCCCCGTACCGCGCCATGAACTCGCTTGCGACGGAGAAGTCGCCCGTCGCAAACATCGCGAACACGGAGTTGACCCACTCGCCGACGGCCGGCACGCAAAGATAGGCGGCAGCGCATGCGACGGCGACAAGAACGATGATTGCCCGCTGGGCCCAGACGGCCTTGCGGGAAGAGGCTGAGGCGGCAGCCTCATCGGCGATTTGGTGCGACTTTGAAAAGGCGGGCATGGTGCATCTCCTGCGAAATTGATGGCATATTGGCGGCATATATGAGCATGCAGAAAATTCGGCCGCCTTACCC
>CAKUKJ010000491.1 GCA_934662525.1 uncultured Coriobacteriales bacterium
GATCGGCCGCGAGGGCCAGAACGCCCGCCTCGCCGCCCGCCTCACCGGCTGGCGCGTCGACATCAAGTCCGAGACCCTGGCCGCAAACCTCATGGGCAACCTCAACTCGCTCATGGACAACAATGTCGACCTGTCCGACGAGGGCCGTTGCTCCTACGTCGACGCCGATGGCAACCGCTGCCGCAACCAGGCTCGCCCCGGCACGCACTTCTGCTCCGTGCACCAGGCTTCTGCGGGCATCGCCGACGATTTCGACTCGCTCATCTAGCCTGAGAAAGGGGGAGATTGCATGGCCGAGCCAAAGATGCGCAAATGCATTGCCTGTGGTCGCACTTCTACCAAGTCAGACCTGGTACGATTTGTGAGACAAGCCGACGGCCACGTTGCGGTCGACCCCACGGGCAAGATGGCCGGGCGAGGCGCGTACGTCTGCGCGACGTCCGAGTGCCTAGACGCCGCCTGGAAGCGCAAGGGGCTTGACAGGGCGCTTCGAGTCAAGCTCGACGCCCAGACGTACGCTCGTCTGAGCGATGAATTCAAAACGCTGTGCCTTGGGCACATCGAGCAGTAGGGAGACACACATGGCCAAGATTCGAGTCCATGAGCTTGCCAAAGAGTACGGAATGTCCAGCAAAGAGATGCTGCAGCATCTCGCCGATATGAAGATACCGGCCAAGAGCTCCTCGGCTTCGCTCGAGGACGCCTACATCTCCATCATCCGTCGCAACCTCGCCCCTATCATGGAGCAGCGCGCTGCGCAGATTGAAGCCGAGAAGGCAGCCGCCCAGGCCGCTGAGAAGAAGGCTGCCGAACAGGCTGCCAAGGAGGCTGAGGAGCAGCGTCTGGCCGCCGAGGCCCGCCGTGAGGAGGAGCGCCGCATCGAGGCCGCCCGCCGCGCCGAGGAAGAGAAGCGCCGCGCCGAGGAGGAGGCCAAGCGCGCCGCCGAGGAGGCCGCCCGCAAGGCAGAGGAGGAGAAGCGCCGCGCCGAGGAGGAGGCCAAGCGCCCCCGCGATACCGCGCCCAAGTCTGCCCCCTCGTTCTCCAGCCTTCTCGCGCAGATCGCCCAACAGGAGCGCGTCCTCGCCGAGACCAACAAACAGAAGGAGCAGGCTGCGGCAGCCGAGAAGGCCGAGCAGCCCAAGCAGGGTCGTTCCGGCCGCAGCGCAGGCTCCAACCAGGACGGCCGCAACAAGCAGGGCAAGCCTGCCCGCGACGACGCCCGCAAGCAGGGCGGCCAGGGTGGCGAGGGCTCCACGAAGGCCCGTCTGAAGAAGGACGCGGCTGCTGCCACGCAGCCCGAGAAGGCTGCCCCCCGTAATGCCGAGGAGTACAGCCGCGACCGCGTGCTCGCCGAGGCCCGTGCGGCCGTGCAGGAGGCAAGCCGTGAGACGGGCCGCCGCAAGAAGCGCAAGGAGCGCCGTGAGCTTGCAGCCGAGGAGGCCCGCCACCAAGAGGCTGTGGCCGATGCCCTGGCCAACGACCAGAACCCCGCCGATCTCGACGTCGTGAAGATTCGCGAGGGCGTCACCGTCTCGGAGTTCGCCGATGCCCTGGGCGTGCCTGCCAACGACATCATCAAGCGCCTGTTCCTGCTGGGCTCGCCGCTTACACTGACGCAGTCGATGTCCAACGACCTCATCGAGCTCATCTCCGACGACCTCGGCCGCCGCGTCAAGGTCATGACCGAGGAGGAGGAGAACTCCTTCACGTTCTATGACGACCCGAAGGATCTGGAGCCCCGCGCTCCCGTCGTCACGGTCATGGGCCACGTCGACCACGGCAAGACGTCGCTTCTCGACGCGATCCGCCACACCGCCGTCACCTCCGGCGAGGCCGGTGGCATCACGCAGCACATCGGCGCTTCCGAGGCCGTCATCAACGGCCGCAAGATCACGTTCGTCGACACCCCTGGCCATGAGGCATTCACCGCCATGCGTGCGCGCGGCGCCAAGGTGACCGACATCGTCATCCTCGTCGTTGCCGCAGACGATGGCGTCATGCCCCAGACGGTCGAGGCCATCAACCACGCCAACGCCGCAGGCGCCCCCATCGTCGTTGCCGTCAACAAGATCGACAAGCCCTCCGCCAACCCCGACCGTGTGCGCCAGGAGCTCGTCGAGCACGGCGTCATCCCTGAGGAGTGGGGCGGACAGAACATGTT
>CAKUKJ010000492.1 GCA_934662525.1 uncultured Coriobacteriales bacterium
TTTGTCACCTCGACGCTGGGCCTGGCATGCACGGCCTACGACGCCTTTTTCTTCCGCAGGCTTCTTATAGCCGAAGAGGAGGATCTTGCCATCTACAAGTCGCTTCTTCTGGGGAGTCAAATCAAGGCGTTTGGGCAACATGGTGGTTATCTCGATGAAGAAGCGAGGAACGCGTATGAGACGCGTGCCCAGCTGCGCCGCTGCATCGAGGACGCCTTAGAGGGCCTGCAGGCTGGCGATGAGGACGCGACCCAGGACGCGCTTGCCGAAGCGGCATCCGTGAACGCTGCGCCGGTCACGTCCCTGTGCGACTCGCCCGTGCTGAACGCCCTGTTCAGCGCGAAGCTTTACCACGCCTATGTGCTGGGGGTTCCTTTGAAGATCGACGTCGATGTGCCGGAGAAGTCGGCCGTGCCCGATGCCGAGCTCTGCGCCGTCTTCGCCAACCTCATCGACAACGCCCTCGACGCGACGGCGTCTCTTGGCGAGAAGGCCTTTGTGGATGTGCGGGCGATGTCTCGCGCCGGTTGGCTCTTCGTCGACGTGCGCAATGCCTGTGCTGCGGACGCCCGACCCTACAACAGCCATGACGTCGGCTTGAAGACCTTTTCGGAGGAACACGGAGCGGACGCCAAATCGTCGACAAGCTGGCACAGCGCAACGACGGCACCTTCAAGACCGAAGTGTCCGACGGCGTCTACAGCGCCCAGGTGACGATGCGGATCGGATGAGGCGGTTTTGGCAGGATGCCCGCAAGAAAAGAAAGAACGCCCGTCCATTCCTCTTGCCTGCGTATACTATCGAGCAAGGCAGGCCGTTTGAAAGGAGACGGGCATGGACAACGCACGAGGGCAGCGCCGACGCTATCCCGTCGGTATCCAGACTTTCTCCAAGATTCAGCAGGGCAACTATGCGTATGTCGACAAGACGGCGCTTGTGTATCGTCTGGCCAATGAGTCCGATGGGGCTTTCTTCCTGAGTCGCCCAAGACGGTTCGGCAAATCGCTGCTCGTCTCGACGCTTCAGGCGTATTTTGAGGGTCGCCGTGATTTGTTCTGTGGGCTGAAGATCGAGGAACTTGAAAACAGCTGGGAGAGGTACCCGGTCATTCGCTTGGATTTGAGCACCGTCAAGACACGCGATTCCGAGATTCTGCTCGACCTCCTTGATGCCGCCCTCTCGTTTGAAGAGGCGCAGTGGGGCCGGGACAACTCGATGAAGACGCCCGGCTCACGCCTCATGGGATTGATTCGCCGCGCCTACGCTCAAACGGGCAAGCCCGTCGTCGTTCTCGTGGACGAATGCGACGCTCCCTTGCTCAACGTGGTTGACGACCCGCAGAAGCTCCCTGCTTTCCAGGACGTCATGCGCGAGTTCTTTGCCCCGCTCAAGGCTTGCGATGAGTACCTGCGTTTCGTCTTCATCGCGGGCATCACCAAGTTTGCCCAGCTCAGCATCTTTAGCGAGCTTAACAACCTCACCAACATCAGCATGCAACCCGAGTATGCAGCCATCTGCGGCATCACCGAAGAGGAGCTGGTCACACAGCTATCTCAAGACGTAGATGAGCTGTCTGGGACGCTGGGGATGGATCGCACCGGAACCCTGGCCGCGCTGAAACGCCAATATGACGGCTATCACTTCTGCAACCCCTCCCCCGATATCTACAACCCCTATAGCCTGCTTGGCGCCTTCCGAGACAACAGGATCGGCGACTACTGGTTCGCGACGGGGACGCCGACCTTCTTGATCGATTTATTGAAAAAGCAGGAATGGGACATCTCTACGCTTGGGAGGTGCATGGCTCGCGAGGAAGAGTTCGATGCACCCGCCCAGGGAATGAGGACGCCCCTTCCCATGCTGTATCAAGGCGGCTATCTCACCATCAAGGACTATGACACCCTCACGCACGCGTTCATCCTCGGCATCCCCAACGAGGAGGTCAGTCGGGGCCTTTCGAAAAGCCTGGTAGAGCATGCCTCCCCCGATGCCCTGCGCGAGCACTACGGCTTTTTGGACAGGTTCGCCGCCGACCTGCGCGCGGGCGATATCGAGCGCGCGTTGCAGAGCATGCGGGCATATCTGGCAGGCATCCCCTACCACCTGGGCTCACGAGATGAACGCGGCTTTCAGACGAAGTTCTACCTCATCTTCGACC
>CAKUKJ010000493.1 GCA_934662525.1 uncultured Coriobacteriales bacterium
TCAACATCGTGCCGTTCTTCGGCCCCATTCTGGCCGGCGTGTTCTGCGGCCTGCTTCTGCTGCTCCAAAGCCCAGTGCACTGCCTGTACTTCGAGATATACTTCATCATTCTCCAGCAGTTTGACGGCAATATCCTCGGCCCCAAGATTATCGGCAACACCACGGGCCTGTCCGGCTTCTGGGTCCTTTTCTCCATTCTTTTGTTCGGCGGGCTTTGGGGCGTGGTCGGCATGATCGTGGGCATACCGCTGTTCGCCGTCATTTACGACATCGTGCGCCGTCTGGTCGACCACGGTCTGGCCATGCGCGGGCAAGACGACCTGCTGAGCGAATATCGCGCCCGCTTCCCTGAGAACTCCCCCTCGGCTCTCGATTTCGACAGCGACGATGTTGTGAACGCCGCCGATTCAGAGCCTGAACCCGAGCAAAGGGGCTAGGGGAGAAAGCGGTGGGAATCGAGCGTCGTTAAAGACTCTGTCCTCCGCGCTCTCGTGAGTCCCCCGTCGTCTTTGCTCTCGCCGGCAGGATGGGTCTACCGGCAGGATGGGCCTACCGCTCGAACACCACGAGGCCGCACTCGCTGGGATGGTCTACGCACAGCATCTCGCCCGCGTTTCCGTGATGGCGCATGAGTTGCACGGCAACGAGCATGTCGCCGCTCGCACCCAGCACCATAAGCAGCCCGAGGGCGAAGATGACACCGTTGCCTGTGACGATTCCCGCAACTGCCGGGATCACGCCGAGCGCAATCAGCGGCATCATTGAGCCTGCCAGGTACGCCTTCCTGCCCATCGGCTCCACGCACGTGCAATAGGGCGTGAGATACTCGCGCATGAAGCCAAACTCTATGGTCTTGAAATGCCTTGGAGTACACAACGCCCAGGTCAACCCATGAATTCCCTCGTGTGCGGGAATAAGCGCGATGTATCCCACGCATATGGCGAGTATCTGCCAAAGCCGCGGGGCTGACAAGCCGTATGGGGCAAGCCATGCCGCAAAAAACGGCAGGCACATGGCAATTCCCGCGAGAAACCCCTGCGTGCCGACCTTTTCCATGGGAACAATCACTTCGGTTGCGTGCCACCCTTGTTCTGCGAGCTCGCCGCTCAGCCTATGCAGGTTTTGCGTTCGTCTCGCTTCGGCTTCTGTCAGCGTGCGAGTCACTTTGTTTTCGCCCATAGCCCGTTCTCTCGTAGAAGCCAGCCTTCTTGTTGCCAATGAAAGTGGGGCAGAAGCCTTTGCTTGCAGCCCCGTTGTCTGTGCGTTTTGGAGGATGGATGCAAATGCGCAAACCCTCGATTGCCCCCCTTACTTGAGCTCGTATGTCACGGCGACGCTCGCCTCAATCTCGATGAGCCCAGGGTTGAGGGCGATGTCCGCTGCCCCGGAGGCGGCGGCGTCTTCCGTTGTCATCGTTGTGGCTCCGTAGTCCGAGTTTTGCGCCGACTGCGTCTTCGCGTACCGGTATGTCTGCGCGTCATAGCCTTCCTGAACGTTCAAGACGTCTCCGAGCTCGGCATCGGACGCTTGCGTGAGCGTGCTTGCCTTGGTCTTCGCCGCGCCCATCGCGCTCACAAGGGCCTGCTGATAGAGCTCGTCGTAGGTGCTCACGTAATATCTGACGCCCTCCACGGTGGTGTCGGCGATGCTTGCTGCCGCGCTTATCGAGCTGCTTGCCTGGTCAAGCGTCAGTTCCTTGAGCGTCACGCTGACATTTGCTTGGTACCCTACGACTTTTTCGACCGGCTCCGACCAATCGTAGCGCGCGATGATGTTTACCTGCGACGACACGACGCTCGCCGCGTCGATGCCGATGGCCTCGCACTGTTCGGTTAACTGCGCGAGCTCGCTTGCCGCCTGGTTGCTCGCCTCCTGTGCCGTATCTCCCAGAGGCGCGATCGTGAGGGTGAGCTCGGCCATGTCGGGGGAGGCCTTCACAGTGTCTGTGGCGCTCACGCTGATGCTGCGCTGCGCCTGCTGCACCACAACAGTGCCGGTCTGAACGTCGGTTTCGTTGCCATCGGCCAGTGCGTGCTGTATTGACGGTGTCCCGACGAACGCAAACGCCAATGCCGCGCTTGCCAGGGTGCCTCCCGCCAATGCCAATCCGCCTTTAGGCATCCTCAATGTCAAGCGGCTCATACC
>CAKUKJ010000494.1 GCA_934662525.1 uncultured Coriobacteriales bacterium
GCCGCACCCTTCAACACCGGCGACGGCCACCGCATCTGCGCCAAGCTCGGCGCCGACATGTGGCATATGAACTCTCTGGCCGGCGGCTGGACCAACTGCGTGGCGCTCGACGGCTCCTCGCACGGCACCTACCGTTGCCTTGAGAAGCAGATGGGCATCACCGTGGGCGTGAACGGCCGCCGCTTCTACATGGACTGGGATGGCTGCACCACCTACGACTACGACTTCGGCCAGGGTTCCGACATCAGCGTGCACGTGGGCTGCCGCCACGGCCACCAGCAGTTCGGCGGTGAGTTCCACGTGCTGCCGATGCCTGCCGTGAGCTGGTTCGTTTACGACGACGCTGCCGCCAAGGATGAGAGCACCCCTGCGTATCACAACATGACGGGCGACCCCGTGGCCGACGGCTACGGCTATCAGGCCGACACCATCGAGGAGCTGGCCGAGCAGATGGGCGTGCCCGCCGAGGAGCTCACCGCCACGGTCGACCAGTGGAACCAGTGCGTGAAGGACGGCAAGGACCCCTACTACTTCCGTCCCGACCACACGCTCACGCCCATCGAGACCGCGCCGTTCTATGCCGTCAAGTGCGAGCCCGAGCTCCTGAACACCGACGGCGGCCCTCGCCGCGATGAGAACGCCCAGATCATCGACATCGACGGCAACCCCATCCCCGGCCTGTACAGCGCCGGCGAGTTCGGCAGCGTGTGGTGCCACGACTATCAGGGCGGCGGCAACCTGGGCGAGTGCCTGGCATGGGGTCGTCTGGCCGCCCGCAGCGCCCTGGGCGTCGAGGTCGACCCGAGCCAGTACGAGGCCACCAACGAGACCGAGGACGCGTTCCTTGCCGCCGGCGGCAAGGAAGGTGCGCTCAACCAGTACACCGACGAGTATAAGCAGGCTCGCGAGGACGAGCGCACGGCCGGCGCCGAGGCCGACGCCGCCGCGACCTACACCGACGGCACCTACGAGGGCACGGGCTACGGCATGGGCGAGGAGGTGCCTGTCACGGTGACCGTCTCGGGCGGCAAGATTTCCGCCGTCGAGGTCGGTGACAACCAGGAGACCGCCGGCATCGGCGACAAGGCCATCGACCAGCTGCCCCAGATGATCGTCGACGGCAACGGCGTCAACGGCATCGACTGCATCTCCGGTGCCACCGAGACCTCGCTTGCCATCATGAACGCCGTCACCGAGGCCCTGGAGCAGGCAAAGGCGTAAAGAAAGTTCCGCTCACTGCGGCACGCATAAGAAAGCCCCATCGGCTTGGGATGCAGTTGAAAGCCCTGCATCCCCGCTGGTGGGGCTTTTTGGTGTGTGGCGCAGCGCCGCCGCGTTCATCCTTGCTCGATAGCCGCCGCCGGCTCACCCCTTCATCACGAGCGTCTTTTTGCCTTGAAAGGCGATACCGTAGGTATGGATGCGCCCGGCGGGAACGCCCCGGGCAACGAGGCCTGCGGCATACTGTCTGTCGGCGATTTGGGCCAGCGCGTTTTCAGCGGCTTCCTCAAGCGTCTGCCCCTTGGAGCAGGTCTTGAACTCGAGGACGATTCCAGGGTCGCGTGAAGGGTCGCAGGGGATAAGCGCAACGTCGAAACGTCCAAAGCCGCTCTCCCGATTGCTTTCCACGATGTAGCGACCTCGCAGGTCTACGACGAGCCCCAGCACAAAGCCGTGATAAAAGCTCTCCGCGGCTCGCCTGCCCGTGTCGAAGTGGCTGAACGACTCATGGGCCACATCGGCCAGATATGCATCCATGGCTTCAACGTCGCCCTCGAGCATGGCGCGGCAGAACTCGCCGTACGGCCCTTGGAACTGCGCAAACCAGCTGCCGACGGTCTTCTCGAGCATGCGCAGCGTCTCAAGGTTTGTGACGGTCAGGGTGCGATAGTCGTGCCAGCCGTCTTCAAAGTCCGTGCACTTGAGATACCCGCTGGCAAGCAACAGGCTCCACACGGCGTCGGGGATCTCGGCAAGCTGCGAGAACACGACCTGCTCGTCAATGGGCCTGGTGATGGAGCCGCCGTCCAGCAGGATGCGGAAATCCTCCTTCAGCGTTTTGTCCCCATGCGCAATGCATGAGGAAACAAGGCCGTTTCCGCTGGTATTGGCCCAATAGGGTTTAAGCGTGCCCTCTTTGAGG
>CAKUKJ010000495.1 GCA_934662525.1 uncultured Coriobacteriales bacterium
GGGACATCGCCACAACATCAAAATTGACCAAATGTGGCGTGGCTGATTCATTAGGCCATAAAACCTCTTCGTCGTTCACACCAGGCGTGTCAAAATCGGCAGTGCTCACACTCCAGGTTGTCGAGCCCTCAGGAAGAGTGCAGAGCAATCGCTCGTCCAAAGTCCCGCCCCTAAGCCAAACCGCCGTATATGATCCGGTCTCGTCCGATAGCACCTCAGGCCCCCGAGGACATCCGATACAGGTCGGCGACGAATCTGACGTCCCGGTCGTGGTGGCCCAATAACTGATAAACGCGCGCATCAGGTTGTACAGCTCGTCTTCATCAAGCGCCGAAAGGTTATCCGCACCACCGGCCCACATCGCATCGAGCCACATGCTTATAGCCGCCGCCTTGTACTTGACCGGCTCTGCTGACATTACAACGCCTGTCCGGTCGGAAAGAGGCGTTGCGAGGAAGTCGCTCAGAGGCGAGGCGGCCCCTGGGCTCCAAGAGCCCACCGGCACAAGGTAGGGCTCCATCTTGAGACGGCGGTCGCCAAGCCCATATTCGCTGGCACTCAAATCAAACTCAGCGACGAAGAGCCCACCATAGCTCAAAGCAACGGTATCTCCAAGAATTCCCGTGCTTGGCCAGTATACAAGCCCGTTGCTCGTCAGGAAGAAGCGGTCGGCCACATCATATGAGCCGAGTTCATTAGCTATGCCGCTTCGCCAGTATTTGCGATCGCCGCCGCCCGGCGGAACAATCTTGGCGTACGTCTCAAAGGCTCCGGCCACCATCTGGGCAAAATCGTCCCGCGTCATATCCAAGGCATCATCCGGGTCAATGCGATCACCTGTGGCCAGGCTAAAGATATACCCGTCTCTACCGACGCGCTCCTTCAGTCTATCCCCATACGCCGTTTCTCCGTGCACGCTATATGCACGCATAAAGCTAATAACATTCTGGTCCAGGTATGTGACGTACACGGCATCGTTATAGTTGGAGTAACTGGTTCCTTGTGAAATCGCTTGCTCGTATTCCTCGTGCGAGTCTTCCATGAGGCCCTTGACGAAGGCGTTGAGTCCCTCGACCACGTCTGAGTTGTTTGCCCCCGTCACAGTCAGAACTGGGTAGGCAAACTCCAGCGAAGCCGCCTGGAAGTCCTCGTCATTTGGGTCGAACGAAACGGCATTTCCATCGAGATCGACCATCTGGTACGCGTAGGAGGCCGTCGCTGGGCCAGGCTCCACGTCAGCAACCTGCCCGTCGTCGACTTCACTGCCGTCACGATTCGATTGCGCCTGCTGGGACACGTCATCATACTGAGGGGCCCAAACAGTGACATAGTAATATGTCGCAGCCAGTGCGATAGACCCAAGGGCAAGCGCGACCAACACTACGATGGCAAACGTGGGAAGACGGCGATGCGTGCGCTTGCGAACAGACTCCACCTGCTCTTTCAGTGCGGCAGGTTTGGTCGAGGCCCTCTCCGCGCTCGAATCAACGGCAGATTTTGCCGCAGCAGCCTTCTCCTCGCACGGCACAGCAGCTGTTTTTGCCATGGTCTCATCCGCCTGCGACACATCAGGCGAAACGGGCGTGATGACGCTTGCCTCGACTTTTGAGCCACACTGGGTGCAGAAACGCGCCTCTTCGGGGAGCTTCGCCCCGCAACGTGTGCAGTACATTGTGCCGCCTAATCCGATACCTTGGTCATTTTATAGATATCATAGTAAGTCATGGTCGACCAAGCGCCTTCTCTATGCCTCGCACAAGCAACCTTGATTGTGATTGGCGAATCCCCCTCGTTCGTACCCGCCACAATGGCAAGAGATGTTGCATACTCGACATCACTTATCATTCGCTCGTCAATTAATATTGTAGAAGTCGACTCGTTATCAATCGCAATATCCTCAAGCCATATATCACCTTCATCGGAAGATTGAGTCTCTTTGTCCTGTGGATGATAATGCGCGATTAAGCTGATTTTCCCCTGTAGCGAAACTCCCTGTAATGAAGCGTTCAACCACGAGTTCTCATCCTGATTAACTGCCGAAATAGTCAGTATCGGCCGTTGCTCGGCCCCTGCGGCACAATGAATCTCGCTTGCTGAAACGTTTCCATAATAACTATCCACCAATTCCCCGGTCCAGGTT